>JALLOP010000044.1 GCA_027718005.1 Patescibacteria group bacterium AH-259-L07
TATGAGGATGTAGCTCTTTTTTAAATTTCTTTTCTAGCCCTTTCATAATATAGCTTATTCCAAATACAGTAATGACGTTGTAATCAGAAAAATTTTTCCACCAGAAGCTCCTCCAGTGAATAAACGCACTATTCTCAAGTCCTGCCTTCCGAATTTTATACCGAGACCACCAAACAAGAAGTGGATTAATCTCATATCCATGAGCCTCAGCACCAACTCGAGCAAGAGCAATAACTATTCTCCCCTCCCCTGAACCTATATCAGCTGCTTTTTGACCGGGTTGTATATCTGCTAATTTAATCATTGCCTCAACTGTTGTTCGATGAGTTGGTAAAAACGGTGCTCCACGAATAAGTGGTAGGATTATAACTACCCCCACAAACAAAATAAGTACGAATATAAACAATGATGCAAGTAATAAAAAGATGTCCATATATCACATTTTCTCCATTC
Organism: Patescibacteria group bacterium AH-259-L07; assembly: GCA_027718005.1. GTDB lineage: Bacteria > Patescibacteriota > Patescibacteriia > UBA2591 > UBA6264 > JALLOO01. Next base: position 454 of record JALLOP010000044.1, read on the forward strand.
CACGCAGTGCTTTTACCCTCTCCTCCATTGGTGGGTGAGTCATAAATGCTTTGGTGAGCCACCCCCCTGCTTTTTTGCCTTTGAATGGAGATGAGATATAAAGATGGGCGGTTGCTTTATTCGCTCTTTTCAATGACGCAGGATAGTGAGAAATTTTTTCTAATGCTGAGGCAAGTCCTTCAGGGTAGCGTGTTAGAAGTGCACCAGAGGCATCAGCTAAAAATTCTCGCTTTCGTGAGATTGCTAACTGAATCAACATTGCAACAACAGGGGCCAGTATTGCAAGAAGTATACCAATGAGCATCATAATAAGGTGCATTCTTTCATCCCCTCTTCGTCTGCCGCCTCGTCCCCATATGGTAAGCCGTAGGAAAAAATCTGAAAGCAAAGCAATAAAACCAACCAGTATCACCACAATAGTGGAAATAAGAATATCACGATTGCCAATATGACTCATCTCATGCGCGATCACCCCTTCAAGCTCAGTTCGATTGAGGCGCTCAAGCAATCCAGACGTTACTGCTACTACCGCGCGCTCCTTGTTTCTTCCTGTAGCAAATGCATTGGGCGCAGGATCATCAATCGTGTATATTTTTGGCAGAGGCAAACCAGCAGTAATACAAAGATTTTCAACAATTCGATATAGTTCTGGATTATCTTTTTTCTCAATGGGATGTGCACCAGACATTTTCAACACAATTGTATCAGAATACCAATAACTGAAAAAATTCATTCCCAAACTAAAAATGACAGCAATATACAAAATGATCGGATTATCATAAAATCTCGAAAACGCCCATCCAAGAGCAATAACAATAACCAAAAACAGACTCATCAAAATCCATGTCTTGCGAATATTTCTATCTTGTTGTGTATAAATACTCACGACTCAATCTAAGACCTCTTGCACAATAATCCTTTCTACTGCAACTTGAATCTTTTGGCTGCAAATCGTTTATAGCTCGTCAACATATATTCTATATATGCTTCCTCGCTCTTCACGATTTTCGCTCAAAATCTTCAAGTTTCGTAACGAAATATTATTATGCAAAAGGTCTTTAAAAACTAACCTTTACAGGTTTCTTTGCCGCTTCCTCTTCAAGTTCGAAAAATTCCCGCTTCTTAAATTTGAAACTTCGTGCAATGATATTTGCCGGGAAGGAATCAATCTTGATGTTTAGGTCGCGCACATTGGTATTATAAAATCTGCGGGCAGCCTGAATTTTGTTCTCGGTATCAGATAATTCACGCTGTAATTCAAGAAAATTCTCATTTGCTTTTAATTGCGGGTAGTTTTCTGAAACGGCAAAAAGTGACTTGAGGGCTCCTGTCAACATATTTTCTGTTTTGCCCTGTTCTTCAACGCTTTGCGCATTCATTGCTTTGGTGCGTGCTTCAGTTACACGCTCAAAAACCTCGCGCTCATGTCGTGCATATCCTTTTACTGTACTAACAAGATTGGGAATCAAATTATATCGGCGTTTTAACTGAACATCAATATCAGACCATGCCTCCTTATAACGATTGATACGCCGGATGAAGCTGTTATAGGTGGCAATAAGCCAAAGCACCACAACAACAGCGACAACTATTATAATCCACGCTAGTGTGTTCATACAATTAAATTTAAGTATTTATATTACTGTATATAGTGTAGCACATTTATTTATCCTTGCCAACCCAAATCCCGTCAAGCTTAGCTTGACATTATTATGCGTTTCATGTTATACTTACATCGGAAGCCAATATGGCTAAAAGAAAGGAGGATATGAAATGAGAAAGGCTATCATACCAGAGGGCGTTTTCAAGTCAGATCTTTTCTCTCCTGCAGTACAAGTGGACGATATGATTTATATTTCTGGTACTGTTGCTCTGGATCATAACGGTCAGCTGGTCGGGAAGGACGATTTCCGCGCACAAGCAGAGTTTGTTTTCCAGTCAATACAAAAACTGCTTGCAGCAGCGCATAGCAACATGAATCATTTAGTAAAGGTTACGATTTATCTTACCGATGCCTCAAATTATGGCACACTCAATGAGGTATGGAGCAAGTATACAGATCAGTGTCAACCTCCCCCTGCAAGAGCTACCGTGGTAAGTAATCTGGTAATCCCTGATCTTCTTATCGAAGTAGAGGCGATAGCGAGGACAATATAATGAGTGCCAATCGTATACTGACAATGACGTTGTAATCCACAGCGTCATTTTTATATAAAAAATTGTTATCCACACCTATCCACTTGACAAACAATAAAACTTCCTATACCATATAAGTGGTATTTTCAAGTCCCTTAAAAGGAGGCAAAAGAATGGCAAAGTCGTCTACGCTCTATGGCGATGAACCGGGCGTTTATCGCGCTGTGTTCAGCTTTGATGAAACTCGTGGCCCCGCTGGAATCGATTTTCGCCGCTGTTTCCTTTTCGACAGCGAGGGGAACAAGCTGAAGTCACAAGTTGTTAGGACAGAAACGGTGCGTGATAAAGATGGTAGGTACCGCTATGAAATCCTCTACCGCGAAATCCGCCTTGAAGAAGGAATATATTGGATGTTTACGAGAACTGCCGGTCTGCATGGGGGCAACCTCGAACGCATTACGGTAAACGGAAGCAAGGTTTTCTCTTCGCTATTTATAGGGGGTATTGGCACGGCCGATAAAATTAACGAAGCACTTGATAACAAGGATTCTCCTTATCGTGAACGGTTCATTACCCCTTATCGTGAACGGTTCATTACCAATCCTGAAGTTCCCCGACCTGTAGTTCAAGCAATTTTTAACCACTATGAAATCAAAAGAAAAGTACCGGAGGCGCAATCAACAGCTTAGTTATGTGACACATTAAAAAGGGCTCTCTGTGCGGAAGCCCTTTTTTGTATAGAATAAGTTTTAGTCGGTATCATATTGCTTTGGTTACCAATCTCGCAGTCAACAAAACTCACCCTCGCTACGACATTTAACGACGAACTAATAAGCTATTCGTTACCCAAGAACCAATCCACAGAAATATAGATAAACCAATCGCCGACCAAAAGCTGCTCACTTCAAATCCCATAACAAAACTCGCAACAAATAAAATCAAGAGTGCATTTATCACCAAGGTAAATAATCCTAAGGTAAGAACGTTTATCGGCAAAGTTAAAAAAAACTAAAATAGGCCGAATAACCGCATTAACAATGCCTAAAATAAGCGCAGTCATAAGCGCAGCATAAAAACTAGCGACGTGAACGCCGTCCATAAGATAAGCAGCAAGTAACAAAAACAGGGCATTTAAAAGTAGTCGAACGAGTAAATATATAAATCATTCCAGTAATTCAATACTTTCAATAATTACATCGCGCGTTGGGTGATCTTGTTCATTTGTTGCAACGCCTTCAATTGCATCAACCACATCCATTCCTTCGGTCACATAGCCAAAATTCGTATGCTTGCCATCCAGCCACGGGACTGCTTCGGCAGTAACAATAAAAAACTGTGAACCATTGGTATTCCGACCTGCATTGGCCATGGCAAGACTACCTCGTACTAATTGATGTTGATTGATTTCATCTTTAAAACGATACCCCGGGCCTCCAATACCATCATCAGCCCAGTTATCGTCACGACTATTTGGGTCTCCTCCTTGAAGCATAAAATCTTTGATAACCCGATGAAATTTGGTGTTGTCATAAAAACCGCTCTGAGCCAAATTCAAAAAATTATTAACCGTAAAAGGTGAATCTTGATTATAAAGTATGATAGTAATATCGCCAAAATTAGTTTTGAGCACTGCCTGAGTATATTGAGAAACAAGATCTTTAAACTGATCTGGCGTAAGTGCCTGCGACGCACCGGTTGGTTTGTCTAAAGGCGGTGTAGTATCAGACTCCGGCCTTGCCTCCTGAGTGATAGGTGGCACTTGCTGCGGCGCTTGGACCTCTTTTGACTTACTCAATGAACAGCCTGACAGTACCAATAAAAGTACGATAAGAAGTATTATATAGCTTGTCATAGATATTTAGTTAATACAAATAAGGAATAAAAACAATAAGACCAATACCGATAGCCATAAGAGCTGCAATCAAAACCGCAGCTGCAGAGATGTCTTTAATAATTTTCACGCGCTCGCGTGCTTCAGGATGAAGGATATCAAGGACTTTCTCTATCATTGAGTTCAAAAGCTCAAGCGATAAAACAGCGCCGATTGCAACAATGATGAACATCCACTCAAATGAAGTTAGTCGTACCACAATGCCAAGAATAACAATAATAAGGGCTGACACAACCTGGATACGAAAGCTTTGCTCAATTCTCCATGCTGCCCGAAATCCATGGAGCGCAAATAAAAACCTTTTTATCAAACGCTGAAACCACGATGTATTTCTGTTGTCTTTTTCGATGGGCATATATCTTTTTTTATCTTTAGTATATCACATTTGTTGATTTCTGCCAAGATATCCACAGGTGCTATCTCGATTGTTTTCCTTTTTTCTGTTAGTATAATTTACAGTGAGGATCAAAAGAAAAAGGTCGAATTACCCGCCTGCCGGCGGGCAGGATAATTTACCTTAAATTTAGTCTATGTTTAAATTTTTAAAGAAAGCAAAAAAGAAGGAACGCTATAAATGTTCAAGCTGCGGCAGTACTTCTGAAGAAGGAGGCGGATGTTGCGGAGGATCTCGAGAAAAAGAATGTAATTGCGGGTCTGATAAATTTGCTAAAGACTGCTGTGGAGCGTAATCTAAAGACGCTTATATCGAGGCGTCTTTCAGGACTTTAATTCATGCCCTGAGCATTGTATGGGCAGAAATGCCCCATTGTTTACATATGTGTAGAGGGCAAAATAACAAAAATCGTAATGAAAATTACTATTGGTATTGGTATAATTTTAATTGTGGTTTTGACAATCACCGGCGTTATTGTTTATCAAAAATCTTTAAGAAAAGATTTTGAACCGCCAAAGGGCGAAATAAAAACAGAGGTAGTTATAGAAGAAGTCACAGAAAAAGTCGTTAAAGAAACAGAAGTTCCTCCTACTGAAGAAACTGTTGAGAGAGAAGCAAAAACGGACATTACAGAAACGGCTGAAGAAACTCCTGAAGAAGCTGTTTTTGAACAAAAGAAAGTTCAGATAGAGAAAAGCGAAAGAGAAATCATAGTAACTGATGGGGTAAAGCACAGCATACCCTTGGAAGAAATTCTCAGTGGCGGGCCGCCAAAAGACGGTATTCCTTCTATTGATAACCCAAAGTTTATCTCTATTGAAGAGGCAAACAAATTTCTCAGCGATGATGAGCCAGGTGTTGTCTTCTCTCGCGGAAATACGCATCGTTTCTATCCTTATCAAATTCTTGTGTGGCATGAGATGGTAAACGATACCGTGGAAGGAGAGCGTATCTTGGTCACCTATTGCCCGCTCTGTCTTACGGGATATATATTTGATCCGCTTGTCAAAGGTGAACGCGTTGAATTCGGCACCTCGGGGAAGCTATGGAAATCAAATCTGGTTATGTATGATCGCAAAACTGACAGCCTGTGGCCGCAAATTTTGGGTGAAGCTGTAGTTGGTGAAATGACTGGTACGAAACTTGGTGTCTTGCCCTCGGATCAAGCACGCTATGGCAAGTGGAAAAAATTACATCCGGATGGCCACGTGCTTTCACGCGATACTGGTGCCAGCCGTTTTTATGGATCAAGTCCATACGGCGATTATTTCTCGGTGACAAACCTTTCTCTTTCATTAGCCAGACCAACTGATACACGACTTCCCAACGATGCCTTTATCTTTGGTATCGTCATCAATGGCAAAACAAAGGCCTACCATGTTGAGGCAATCAAAGCAAAGGGGGTGGTTGAAGATATTTTTGAAAATACCACTATTTTGTTGCGTTATGACAAAGAGCTCGATGTAGTGAGAATGTTTCGAGTATTGCCAGATGGAGACGAGGAGCGTATCAACCCTTTTTCTGCTTTTTGGTTTAGTTGGGCAGTGGCGCATCCAGATACAGAATTATTCAAATAATCCCTCACTTGCGTACAAGTGAGGAGTAAATAACCAACGTATGAAATATATCATTTTCATTGTTATTGGAACAGCTATTATTATTGGTGCAATTGTGGGTTTTGCGGGAAAAGAAGGAACTACGGATCAACTTCCCTCCCCCAAAGCGCCTGATTTCAGCCTGGAAGATTATAACGGCAATATCGTGACTCTTGCTGATTTTAGTGGTAAGCTCTTGGTGATAAATTCTTGGGCAGTATGGTGTCCGTTTTGCGTTAAGGAACTTCAAGATTTTGCAAAACTGCAGCAGGAATTTGGCAATACAATTACCATTATTGCTATTGATCGCGCCGAACCATTAAATCTGCAAAAACAATACACCGATGACCTCGGTGTAACCAATATACTGGTTTTCCTTCTCGATCCTCAAGATTCTTTTTACCGCTCTATCGGAGGATTTTCAATGCCTGAAACAATTTTTGTGGATTCTGACAGTACGATTGTTTTTCACAAAAGAGGCCCTATGTCGCTTGAGGAAATGCGCCAGAAAGTAAAAGACGTATTCGCACTCTAACCGTATGAATGAAGTAGTTGCTCTTATCATTCCTGCGTTTATTGCTGGTATTATTACGTTTCTTGCGCCCTGCACGCTTCCATTAGTGCCGGCGTACTTAGGTTTTATCAGCGGTGCCTCGGCCAAAGAACTGAAAGGTTCCACAAAGAAAAAAGGGGCACGCCGGAAGATTTTTCTCAATGGCCTATTTTTTATGATAGGCGTCACCGTTATTTTCGTTCTCTTCGGAACACTAGCCGGCCTTATAGGACAAGCCCTTACTCCGTATCGCATTTGGCTTACCCGCATTGGTGGTGTATTTGTAATCCTTTTTGGACTCCTTATGGTAGGAATTGTTAAAATTCCTTTTTTTACTTCACTAGTTTCTTCAGGGAGAAGGATGAAGCTCCCTTTTCGGATAAGGCGCGGAAATCCGCTCAGCTCTGCCCTGCTTGGCGGCGCCTTTGCCACTGGCTGGACGCCCTGCGTAGGTCCTATCCTTGCAGCGATTCTTGTTCTTGCCTCAACCTCCACTACCGCATTTCAAGGCGGATTTCTCCTTTTTGTTTTCTCCATGGGCCTTGCGATCCCCTTTTTAATAGTAGCAGCGAGCTTTGGTACAATTCTATCTTCCATCGCAAAAATAACAAAATATTTACATTGGGTAGAAGTTATTGGCGGAATCTTTCTCATCTTGCTTGGTATACTTTTGCTTACGAATAATATGGTACTCTTAATTTCTTGGGGATTTCGTCTATTTCAATTTATCAACTACGAACGATTACTCAATTTTCTTTAAAAATGACACGCGCACTAAACCTTATTATCACGATCCTCATCTATGGATTAATCGCTTTAAGTTTATTATGGGGAACTATTTTAGCAATTTTTTCTTTCCGAGAATTCATTATCAGCCTTACAATTTACCCTGATTTTTTTCAACTCGTGTTTGGATTTTCTGGTCTTGCTGTTTGGATAAACGGCATTCATTATATACGCCGCATTCACACATTAGGTGTGTATCAGCTCTGGACCGATTTTTATAACAAAGACAAAAAGAAAATCATACTGACGGCAATCCTTACTTCTGTTTTTCTATTTCTAATCACCGTGGGAAGATCTATTTTACCGTACAATACTACATTCGAAAAGATTATCCAAATTATACAACTGCCCTGGATACTCGGAGGACAATTCAATTTTCTTATCAGTCTCTATACCAGGCGATTTCTTCCCTTCTTAGAACCACTCAATAACCTGGGGTGGCTTATCAACACATCGTTTCAAATAATTGCCTTTTTCTATATCAGTAAAATTATCTATTGGCGTCGAGCAAAAAAATGACTCTACTCTTGTCAAATATTAAAAATTTCCTTGTGGCGCGCAGATCACCAACATCATACTTCGCAATTTCAATAAACTTTTTATAATTGAGGAATCTGGAAAATCCTGAAATTAACAATTTCAAGGATTTCCCCAAGATTCCGAAATTAGTTATGTGCCGAGCCCGAAAGGTCGAGGCACATGTCCATATATGAACGAAGCACTCCACCTTATCATCCCCGCATTTATTGCCGGCATCTTAACCTTTCTTGCGCCGTGTACCCTCCCCTTAGTGCCGGCGTATCTTGGCTTTATCAGTGGTGTTTCAATACATGACTTAAAAAATCCCTTTAAAGCAAAAAAAGCTAAGAAAACAATTTTTACCAATGGCCTATTTTTTGTTATAGGATTTAGTGCTATTTTTATTTTCTTTGGTATTGCAGCCGGGCTTATTGGCCAAGCGCTGGTCCCCTATCGCATATGGCTCATGCGCATTGGGGGCATTTTAGTAATTGTTTTTGGATTCTCTATGCTGGGGATAATAAACCCCGTTAGAGATAAGTTCCGACTTGTCGGAACTGCCACTATCTTTAGACAGCGGATCTCTAACGGGGTAAAGCTTCCTTTTTTCCAAAAAACTAAACTATTTAAAAAAGGAGGTTTTTCAAAGCACCATAAATCACTCACCTCTTTTATGGTGGGCGCCTCGTTTGCGTTTGGATGGACTGGATGTGTTGGGCCGGTTTTAGCCTCAATTCTTTTTCTCGCTTCGACTTCTACGACCGTTTTTCAAGGCGGCTTTCTCTTGCTTGTTTTTTCATTAGGACTGGCAATTCCTTTCTTGATCATTGCCGCCGGCATTGGAAAAGCATCGCAGTATATTCAACACGCAACTAAATATTTACATATCATCTCAATCATTGGCGGTGTATTCCTTATTTTCCTAGGGCTTCTGCTGTTTACCAACAATTTCTCGCTTTTAATCGCCTGGGGATTTAAAATTTTTAAATTTATTAACTATGAGGCACTTTTAGACTATTTATAAATCTTCCCAATTTTTGTCAAATATTTTAGTCCCGATCCTGACTATATTTGCGCCCTCTTCTATAGCAATTTTATAAGAATTGGTCATCCCCATAGAAAGATATTTCATTTCTATATTATCTAAATTAAGATTTTTAATATAATCAAATATTTTTCTTGTTTTAATAAAATACGGCCGTGAATTCTCTGGGTCGCCAGTTCTAGGGCCCATGGTCATCAGACCCATTACTTTTATACTTTTAAAACCTGAAATATCTTTAACTAATTTTATTGTTTTTTCAGGAAATACGCCTGATTTTTGTTTTTCTCGAGCACTATTTATTTCAATTAATATTGGCATGTTTTTATTATTTTGTTCGCATCGTTTATGTATTTCTTTAGCCAATCTAAACGAATCTACTGTTTGTATCATGTCAAATATTGTAACTGCTTTTTTAACTTTATTTGTTTGTAAATGTCCAATTAAATGCCATGTAACTTGATTATCTAATACTTGATAGATCTTTTCAGCATCCTGAACATAATTTTGTCCAATAATTTTAGCTCCTGCTTCAATGGCTTGCCGTATTTCATCTAAAGATCTGGTTTTGACTGCTACTACTAACTCAACATTATAAGGTAATTCGTTTAATATCTTTTGAACACGTTGCCTAATAAACATAAGATCACTCGTATATAATGGTTACCGGGCCATCATTGATTAAATACACTTTCATATGTGTTCCAAATTCACCAGTTTTTACCTCAATTCCTGATTTTTGAAGCTCTTGCACAAAAACATTAAAAAGTTTTTGTGCCAATTCTGGCTCAGCAGCTTGTATAAAACTCGGTCGATTACCTCCTGACGTATCAGCCAATAAGGTAAATTGAGATACTGCCAGTATTTCACCGCCTACGTCTTCAACTGACCGGTTAATATCGCGGTGATCATCAGGAAAAATTCTTAGTTTTAATACCTTTTGCGCTGTTTTTTTAACAACGTCTTCATCATCATCTTTTCCAAAGCCAACTAAAATAAGCATACCGTTGCCAATCTTTGCAATGGTTTTCTCTTCAACCTCCACTGATGCCTCCCCTACCCGTTGAATAACAAGCTTCATATTGTATTTAATTATATCATACCTACTATTTTTGCCAATTAAAAATCGGTCTCTGGGAGACCGATTTACTCTTTTTTCCAGTCTTTCATGTGTGTTTTAGAACAATTCAAGCATTCATACATTGACCACTCGTTGTCTTTGTCATAATGCACTTCGATCATATTTGGCGTATGACAATGGACACACTCTTTAACTTCTTCACCATCAAAAAATTTCTCAATAGCCTCTTGTATCATTCCAAGTTCTTTTAACCTGGCTGTCATCGACTCTATCTCCTCCCTAATCTTATCAACTAGTTTTACGATAACAGGATCTTTTTCGCTCATATTATCTCCTTCTGAGGACGTCCTCACTATTTTGGACATGTGCCTTCGTCCTTCACCTTTAGCT
>JALLOP010000045.1 GCA_027718005.1 Patescibacteria group bacterium AH-259-L07
AATAGTATACGAAATTACGCCCAAAAGTCAAACAAAAAAATCCCCCACCCAGAAAATTTTTTGATGAGGGGTTAAATTTAGCTTCATTTTAAAGTAAATTATTTATAAAAAGGGCTAATATTCACTAATTATTAAAATCTCTGTAATCAAAAAAGACTACAGAAACTTTAACATATATTTAGCTATCTTAAGCATACAAAACAAATGTGGCTCGAGGTCGCGGACTATATTCGAACCTATTCCATATAAAATGTGAAGCTAGGGAGTTAGCTTCCATTTTCCCTCTATGTATTTGGCCGCCGAGTGCCCGCCCTCTGGGATCCCCTCCTTATCAAAAAAAGTGACGTGAACAGCAGTGGCTGAAGCCTGCCCCTCTGAATATCGACCTTTTCTCATATACGAGTACTCTGTATTTCCATCTTTTCCAGAAACAATAATATCCCACAAGTAAAGGCCTTGTTCATCCTCAAGTTTCCGTACATCTTCATACCCCTCCTCTCCGACTAATTGTTCAAAAACTGATTGTACTTCCTCTGGAGTGGGAATAGACTCTGATTCTTTTTCAAAATTGTTTGGAGGTCCTTCGCTCATATTTTTTATAGATTATACCACAGACACTATGTCCTCTGTGTATGCTCCTCGTCTTGTTTGAGCATCAAATTTTTTAAAGGTTATTTTGCTTGGCTCCGTGTCTTGGACGAAATCAGAACCTTTTTTAAGGAGAATCCGCATGTGGATTTGTAATCCCGCCCACGTGTTTCCGCACGCTTCGGCGCACAAAACAGAAAAATTTTCTATACCTTTTTACATTGCGCGCCCTTAAAAAAATTTTCAATAAGGAAAAAAAAATATCTGCTGAGGTTCTGCTTATTCAAGTAATGGGGCAATAAGGCGTATGAGTGAGGCGCAGAATTGCGAAAACACGTCCCGCCCCCAAGTCCTGCTATGCAGGACATCAGGGCAAAGAATTTTGAAAACGAAGCCGTCGGGGTGGCGGGCGGGAATAAAAATATTATTATTTTTTATCAAATTAGCTTCATTTCAAGAACCGTTCCCTGTCTTTTCTGCCTATCTCCTACAAACTTATTCTCTAAAACGTTTCCTAAAATAAGGTATTTCCTTAGGCTTAATTGAAAATTTGGACTTACCTAAATCTTTTCTGATTAGATTAATGAAATCTCCTCGATTTGCCGGCGAACAGTATCCTTCAACAGAAGTATCCATAAATTTTTGAAATCTAATCAAAATTTCATCATCATCACATACTAAAAGTAATTCTCTATATACTTCATTAAATTCCTTATTTGTTGGCGGATCCGCTACTGGTCGTGAATTTTTAAAAACCATTGAATCAAATCTTTTATCAATAATCGCAATAGTTTTAATATAAATCTCCTTTTTGTGTAACCACAGTTCGGATCGCGCTGTAATATTCTTTTGCATTAATGGCTGAATAAAAAATTGTGCTATTATTACAATTAATGCAGCGACAGCTGGAGCAATAAAAAATTCAAGTAACATAATTTTATAATTATTCTCTCAATTAAATTTTGAATTATTTTTATTTCCGCGATGAACGCGGTCTCGCCACGTTCACACTTCAGTTATATTAATTCTCCTTTCATTGATTTATTTAGTACTGATTCGAATAATTCTTTGAGTTTTTGTTTTATGAGCTTTTTCTTGTATTCTTGTACAGCGAAGAGTTTTTCAACAGCTTGCCGTTGAGTTTCGATTGGTGGAAAAGGAATTTTAATTTTGAGTAAATCACTTTGGTAAATAGCCCAAACGCTTGTAGTTCCTTTCTTTTTCGAATTAAGGGCCCTCTTGCCATCTATGGTTTGGAAAAATGCATTAAGAAATAAGGGTAAAAGATTTTTAAATCTCAACCTTAAAATATTATTATTAAATAAATAAGTTCTCTTTTCATTAAAAACAGCAGACTTCCCCACCAGTTCAGGTGTGTTTCTGGTATTAAAAAGAAAATCCCCTATTTTTAGTTTACATCTTTGAATCTCGCTCTCGTCTGCAATTACCTTTATCGCTTTTTCAAAATCTAATTCTCCATTAGATTGAATTGCATCCATTTTCAGATAAGGCACACCCTTATCGCTGTATTTCTCTCTTGATTTCACTAGTCCTAATTGTAAAAAACTGACACATTCTCCTAGCTGAATCCTGGGCCATTTTTTTCCGATAGTTTCAAAATTGTGAATTAAACTTTTTTTAAGCTCATCTGCTAATTCAATTTGTTTATCGTTCAATTCTTGGACTTTTTTTATCGCATCTAGCCGCTCAACGATTTGTTTTTGGATTTTGAGAGGGGGCACGGGGATCTCAGTTTTCAAATAAAGACTTAATTTTAGGTTACGTATGCCAGTTGTCTGGCTTTGTAATTTTTTAGTGAATCCGATTTTATGCAGAAAAAGCAAACGATAAAACAAAAAATGACTATTTATAAGGTCGGGTTTAGCACGAAATCTCTGAACAAAATTTGCAAATGTATATACTCTATCATCTGGCGCTATAAAGTACGCTACTCGCCCAACTGGCTGATTAGGACCACCGCCAGATTTCTCAACCAGAATATCACCATCTAACAATTCAAGTTTCTTAATATCGCCCTCAATCTTCCGTTCTGCTACATCAGAGAAATTAATCCGGCCTTCATTGGTCATATTTGTTGATCTCAATACAAATAAGCCCTTGCCTTTTATGGCTGGCTTGCCCCATACACCAGCGTCGCAAGACTCCAGTAGATCAGCTAATTTTTTCGTTGGCCAAGTCATCTTATTAATAAATAAATTTGTATTATAACCGCAATAGTCATAACTACAGTCAACCAAATTAAAACTTTTGAATATCTAGAAGACTGCTGATTAAATTTTTCAATAGTTTGCCTGAGCAGTAAAATTTTTTCAGTCAAAATCGGCAACTGTTTAGATTCGCTCCACCCTCCCATAGAGGCAATAAACTCCCGCTCTTTTTCCTCTAATTCTATTGAGATTTGTTCGTCTGTAATATGTTTCAAATCTTTTCTTTCCATAAATTTATTCTTCTAATTTTCTTGCCCTTTAATGAACGCTTGGCGTTCTACTACTGAAATTTATTGACCAAAGCGTAAATTTAATAATTTCTCGGATGAGGAAATGGTTTTTTGTGAGTCGATTCCCATCTGCATCTCCATGCCTTTTTTCGCTCTTTAGTGTGAACCGAACAATTTTTGTCCTGACAATTTATTCCCAAACACTTAGCACAAAACGTATCATCGCGTAAACATTTTTTAATCTTAGATTGTGGTTTTGGGTTTTGCATTTTGTTTTTTTAAACTTCTCCTAATTTTTGTTATCCAAATCATGGAACTAATTAACGCTCGATTGGTTAGCTGAACGTTTTTTTAGGTTTATATTTGTTGCTCTGCACGTACATCTTAATGTATCGGGTGTCTTTGATGACGTAACGGTAATGTAAAATAATCCTGCACATTCGGGTTTATCGCAAAAAAACTTTTGAATTAAATCACGAAATGCATTCACAACGGGATTAAAATCAGCAGTTGTGAGATTCGCCCATTCGTTGTAATGGATAGCTGGATTAATCTGCCATTGGTCAGCACTGGAAGCGCGAAAAGAATCTGATAGATCCTTTTCGCGTCCTTCGAGCACTTTAGCATTTCTGGTTTTACCCCACGACTCAGCAACTTTTTTTCCTTCTGCAAGAATGTTTCGAAATCGCTTGACTGCTGGAGGAAGAATGTCACCGAGCACGTAACGGCCATCCCCTTTAAATTCAACTGAGACACGTAGATTGTCGCATACTTCTTTAAAAATATGTTCTAAATAATGTCGCAAAGTTCCAGCGGCAGTACGTACATCATCTTGTTTAAGAGCAGAGTCAATCTCGGCCCATATATCACGATTATTCCATTCAGTAGGACCATGATCAGGAGTCCAATTACTAAAACGTTTAGAACCGGTGGAGCTAATCAAACCAGCGCTTACCATGTGCTTTAACCACACTTCATCATGTGTTGTCAGGACAAATTGGGTATTAGGAAAATATTCCTTAAAAAGTTTACATACTTCTCGCCGATGCCCTGTATCAACCGACATTAGTACATCATCAAGCACGGCAAACATAAAATTATCGCCCTGCAATCGTTGCATTAAGGCTAAGTATAGACACAACCCCATGCCATCTTGATGTCCTTCACTATGATATGCGCCTGGTGGAAAATGGCCTCGACCATAAAAATCTACATCGAAACCGAGTTTCCCTATTGATGGAGTAAGGCGTGCTGTAAAGTTACTTTCATCATCCTGATTAATAAATCGATACAATTTACTAAACTCTTCCTCAACTTGCTTGTAGACACCTTCAAGCACCTTATTGCTCTCTTCTACATAAATGTCGTAAACGGTCTTTGATAGGACGGCATGTTCTTCCGCTTTTTTTGCGCTACGCGCTGCTTCGCGATAAGTCTCTAAACGATCCTGACAAAGAATAAGGTAGTCTCGAGCTGCTTCTTGTTGAGTGGACTCTGGAATTGCATTGACAGCTATTTCAATATTATCTATTGCAGTCACTATATCTGGGGGAACAACGGTTATATTAGCCAGTGAAGAAAGGATATCTGTGAGAGGAAGAAAATTCTTCAAGCTTTTAATTTTTGATATAAGATTTGAGCGATAACTGGATAAATGAGTTACTTGTTTTTTGGCAACAACTTTTGTATGATTTTCAATAGATATTAGCTCATTATTAATCTCTTCCAGAAGGTCAATGATGGGCTCTATCCTTTTTTCAAGAGCAGCGCGCGTTTTTGCTATTTCCTCATATCTTTTCAATTTTGTTTCCACCAAACTGTGAAGTGTGTTGATATCCCATTCTGTATCACACACTGGACAAGTGTTTTCAGTGATGAGTGTAATGGCTATACGTAAAAACTTTTCTCGCGATACACTTTCTAACACTATCGGGTCGTCGTGCAACGATGTGATTTGAGTATGAAGCTTGGCACATTCGTCTTTTGTTTTAGTAGTAGTCAATTTTGATAATAACTCTCGAATTCTTTTCAAATCAGCAATAGCCTGCTTTTTGTTGACTTTCGAAGTAGTAGTGGCTTTTGTGCCAGTCTTTAAACCATCGTGTAGAGACGTGGTGCTAGTAAGCGTTTCTATAGGACTTAATCCAAGAACTATCCGGCGCATATTTACTGCGCCCAGAAGCTTATCTGTTACGAGTTCGGAAATCTCCATGGCTTGTGCTAGACGATCGCGTACCTGTATACTGATCTTTTTGAGAGTTGTTTCCTCACGATTACAGGTATTAGATATCATCTTCAGCGTGCTACGCAATTCACCAACTTGATCTAGTCGCAAAAGCGCCTGAATCTCTTCAGATCGCTTTCCTGGCTGAGCAAGCACATAAGCGATCAACTCACGACGCGAGAGAACAAATTCTGGATGATCTTCTAACTGTTTCAAGACCTTTAACACACCAGATGTATTGGGGGTGATTTTAGGCGTGAGTGTATCTTTGACGTTTCTCTCAATTGTTACCTGCTTATTTTTCAGAGATGGAATACGTAAGGTTAAAGTCACTCTCGCCTTTTCTGGATTATCACGACTGTCTACATGGGGCGCATGATCTTTGAGTGTAATGCCGCCAGTACCTTTACCTGACAATCGTGAGATGTTCCCCGTGAGAGCAAACTCAAGAGCATCCACTATACCACTTTTCCCCGTTCCATTCGGACCATACACCGCAAAATTCTTGCCCTTAAAATTCAGTGTAAGCTTACGAACACCCCGAAATTCTTCTATTGTAATTTTTTCTACTAGGATCATGTATTAGTGTCGTTATCAAGAAAAAGTGCCGCCTTCATTGCAGTATCCGACATGTCTCCCTGTCCAATAAGCGTCTCTTTGAGGCGCATAATTACATCAGAGGCAATTTTTTTATCTTCTAACTTCTTTAGAAATTGGTCGAACACCTGTTTTGGCACACCAGTCACTGGATTGTTAGTTTGTTCTGATTTCATAAGAGTTTTTTAATTTTACTTAATTTCGACTTAAGCTTATTTTCGCCTGCTTCAATCTCTTCCAAAATCGTTCGGGGATTTCTGTATTCTTTTTCTTCCTCTCCGCTGTATGGATTATAGGTATTTGCTGATAAGATATAATCATTTTCTATTATTTCTTTTACTGGCGTAAACCAAGAATAAGGTTTTTTGACGGCGCGGTTTTTGTTCCAGAGTTCTATAAGCTTTGGTATGTCGTTTTGATATTGAGATCCAAACTTTTTAGCTTTTGAAAGGGATGACCCATCGCCCTTCATATCAAAAAACCATATTTTTTCTTTTTCGTCTAATTTAGGTTGTAGTTTTCTTTTTAAAATTAAAATTGAGGTTTTAACACCACTATAAGGTTGGAATACTCCTGCCGGCGTAGAAACCACTGCCTGAAGTTGCATATTTTCTAAAAGATAGCGACGAATTTCCTTGTCATCTTTATTTGTTCCAAAAAGAGTTCCTTCTGGTAAAATTATCCCTGCCCTGCCATTTTGCTTCAGCGCCTCAATTACGTAGCCTAAAAATAAAATTTGAGTCTTTGCTGACTTAACTGGTAGAGATTTTTTAATTCTTTCCCTGTCAACTTTTCCAGCAAACGGAGGATTGGTCATTACCACATCGTATCTTCGTAAATCTTCTTCATCTTCTGCGCCAGCAATGGTATCTTTTCTTTTAATGTCTGATTCTTCTAGGCCGTGTAAAAAGAAATTCATTAACGTTATTCGAGCCATTTCCAGATCAATATCTTGACCAAAAAATGTTTCATTTTGCAAAAACTGCCACTGCTTTTGACTCAATTTATCGCCAGGACCACGTTTGGCGCCATTGTAATCTCTAATATGTTTTTTGTCCGAGTTTTGAAGCTTAACCAATTCATAAGCACCAAGCAGAAATCCACCGCTTCCACACGCAGGATCAAAAACTGTTTCACCGATTTTTGGATTAATCATCTGAACAATAAAACGAATAATATGCCTGGGCGTTAAGAATTGACCCAATTCTCCAGCCGCTTCAATTTGATTTAATAATTCCTCATATAAATCGCCTTTAATATCGGCGTCTAATTGAGAAAAATCAATACCGTCAATTATTTCAATAGCCCTCTTTAGGGTTACTTTATCAGGAATTAAAAACCTGGCTCTGTAAAACATTTTTCTAATATTTTCTTTGCCATCACTAAGTTTTTCCATAAATGGAAAAACATCGTCTCTAACAAAAGTAAAAAGTTCTTTGCCTGTTTTATGAAGCCAATTTGACCAACGATATTTTTCATTTTTACCCTCAAAAATTGATTTGTAGATTCTTTTGGTTAGCTGAGCCGCTTTTTCTAGGTCTATATCCTGCTCTTCAAGCATTTTTAAAAAGAAAAGAAAGCTCATTTGCTGAATTCTAGAAATTGGATCTTTTAGGCCAGCTCCCCAAAGATAATCATTGAGCCGAGAAATCTTTTGTTTATATTCTTCTTTTAGTTTAATAATTTTCTCGTCCATGGTTATAGATAAAAATTTTATTATTTAACTCCTGTAAAATATTTTGAATTCCTTTTTCGCCAAAAATCTTTAAGATATTTCTTAGTCCACCAAACTGACCAAAAAGCGGTTTATTAAAAATTGATATATCGGGCTTTTCTTTGTTGACTAAATATTGATTTTTAATCATTCTTAAAATTTTTGCCTGTTGGCTTTTAAGGTCTCTTTCTAGTAACCAAGCCTCGAATAAATTATCGACTTTATCTTTGACAAGCTTTTCCTTTGTTGGAAGCTCGGAAATATTTAAAGCATCTCTAACAAATTCAGGAAGCTTACCTTGGGGATAATGATAAGCGGCTCGTAAATTTGCTTCATTAAAATAAAATTCGGGGGAGTTAAGCTTTCCAGACAATTCTTTAACTTCCTCATCAGTTAATTCTTTTTCTGCTTTTATTTTTTTAATCAAAGGGTCTGCGTCAACTAACAATTGAATTTCTCTTTTCCATCTTACTTGATAATCATCAGTATCAATTTTCTCGCCCTCTGGCCCCACTTCTACATACTCACGTTTTACTACTAAATCAACATTTTCTGGCGCGTCTTCTGGTACTTGAACAAATACTTTTTTAATATTCTCTGGAACTTCTCTTTCTTTAGCAGTTAACTCTTCTAGCTCGGTTCCCCAAGGAATACCTTTTCGGTGCTCTAAGATTTCTGAATAGGGATTATAACTTTCGTCATTAAAATCGCGAGTTGTGCCAACAAAGTCATAAATTCTAAATGAAGTTTTACTGATCCCTTTACAAAGACGACTACCCCTACCTCTCATTTGTTGATACAGAATTGGAGACTTAGTTGGTCTAACCATTACAATGTTTTCAACTTTTGGGGCGTCAAAACCGCAATCTAACATCCCAACAGAAACAGCTACATAGGGCAATTCTTCCTGTTTAAATCTTTTTATTGCCTGACCAGCATCTGGTACATTTGAAGTAATCACTTCTGCGTAACGACCATTGAATTCTGGATATAATTGATTGAAGTAATAAGCGAGTTGGGCTGCGTGTTTTTGAGTTATAGCAAAGATAATAGCCTTTCGATGCCTATGAGGTTGGCGTTTTTCTTCTTCATTTCGGTACGTTTTAACAATTTGTTTACTTCTCGCAGGGACATTAATTACTCTTTCTAAATCTTCTGGATTGTAATCATCTCCCTCGTATGTAATACCTTCTAACGAAACCTTTGTATCAATTCTTACAATATCATAACCAGCAAGATAACCTTGTTTAATTCCGTTTCGAAGCCCGTAAACAAAAGTTGGTATTCCTTTTTGATTATCTTCGTCCCAACAATTGAAAAGCTTATAGGTATTTCTATCAATATACATTGAGGGAGTAGCAGTAAGCCCAATTTTAATAGCATTAAAATGTGCTAAAACCGCTTTATAAATATGATAAATTGAGCGATGAGCTTCATCAGAAATTACTAAATCAAAATAGCCGCTGGTAAAATTTCTGAGCTGAGAATAAATAGTTGGTAATGTACCAATAATAATAGAACTTTCTCTTTTTTGTCTGCCACCGTAAAGCAATTCTGAAGGATATTCTTTCAAGTAATCATTAAAAGTATCTTGAGCCTGCTTCCCTAATTCGATTCTATCTACCAAAAATAAAACTCTTTCTATTAGACCAGCTTCGAACATTCTTTTTATCTGGATAGCGATATTTAGGGTTTTACCTGTACCAGTAGCCATAACCATTAACATTTTTCTCTTGCCTGCTTCGATTGCTCTATCCATTGCTTGTATTGCCTCTCTCTGATATGGACGGATATCTTTAGTTTCTCCTTGAGTGAATACCTTATCAGGAATAGAAATCGTAGATAGGGGCTTTTTTGATTTTCTTAATACCAATAGTTTTTCTAAATCTTTTTGAGAAAAAAGGGTGGCAACTTTTTGTTCAGAACGACTTTTATAGTCCCAAAAATAAATATCTTTTCCATTTGAAACAAAAATAAAATCTGTTTGAAAACTTTTAGCATACTCGAGCGCTTGATGCTTGCCTGCTTCAGGATCAATAGAAAATCTTTTTGCCTCAATTACAGCCAAAGGTCTTCCTCTCCTGTCTTTTAATAGATAATCAGCCCGTCCTTTTTTGGCGGGCTCTTCGGTAGAAACTTGATTTTTATCTTCAATATCCCACCCCGCTTCACGTAATTTTCGATCTATAATTATTCTTGTGTCGGTCTCGCGTGAAATTATTTTCTGATTGCGTTCACCTTTTGTCATAGTTTTAGATTAATTTTTTATCTTTAAAACTAAAGAAATCATTTTTTGTTACGATGATATGGTCTATTATTTCTATGCCTAATATTTTGCCGGCCTTGACTAGTCTTTTGGTGATTTCTAAATCGTCTTTGGATGGCTCTGGGTCGCCTGAGGGATGGTTATGGGCAATGATAATTTGGGCAGCTAAATTTTGAACTGCTGGCTCAAATACTTCTCGCGGATGGACTAGATTAGCATTAAGGGAACCGACTGAAATGATTTCTTTTTCTATTTCTTGATTGCGTGTGTTAAGATACAAAACCACAAAGTGTTCTTTCTTCTTGCCACGTATATCCTTTAATTCTTGCCAAACGTCTTGAGATGATAAATATAGGTTTGCTTTTTTACTTTTAAGCAGTCTTTTGCCTAACTCAAAACAGGCAACAATTTCACATGCTTTAGCTGATCCGAGTCCAAAAACTTTTTTCAATTCAGCATAACTTACTTCTGGTAATTTTTTACTGCCAAATTTTGATAAAATTCTTTTTGATAGTTCTATAACATTGTATTCTTTTGTCCCTGTTCGCAAAAGAATCGCCAACAATTCTGAATTGGAAAGTTTTTCTGGGCCATACTTTGCCAATTTTTCGCGGGGGCGGTCAATTTTGGGCAAATCTTTTATTTTAGGCATAATTTTATTTTTTTAATAAATCATCAACGCTGACGCCTAAGGCATCAGCGATTTTTTTGACTGTTTTAATTCTTGGATCTGGCGTAGCACCAGACTCAATTTTAGTAATCGTATGCAAGGTTATCTCTGCGAGTTTTGAGAGTTTGTCTTGAGAAATACCTAATTGAGCTCGATATTTCTTAATATTCTTCCCTATTGTAGATATTTTCTTTTGACATTATAGTTAAATTTTACTATACTAATTATATAGGTAATCTTTATC
>JALLOP010000046.1 GCA_027718005.1 Patescibacteria group bacterium AH-259-L07
AGAGAAAGAAACCAAGAATGTCCCTATTGAAGGATTACACCACCGCTCAGGCATCGGAAGAATAAAAGAGCTATTTGCAGATCGTGAGGGCATTTTTGACGTCTCAGTCGATTTTGATGAAAAGATGGCGAATGTCACCTTTAATCCTTTAACAGTAAGTATAGAAAATATCATCAATATCTTAGAGGACGGTGGCTTTAGGGTTGGAAAGAAAGAAGTATTAAAAGGTTATGAAGCAGTTACTGAAGCAACTACTCAGATAGAAAAAAAGCGTAGACGACTTCTGTGGGCAGGAGCCTATGCCTATATGATGTTTGTGATTGTGCTCTTCATTGCTCTCTTCTGGAAGGGAAAACTTCTTGGGTATCCTGGACCGCCTCCGTTTTCATTAAAACAGTTTGTTTTCTTTAACTTCCTCATCACTACGCCGGTCATGGTTATTGTCGGCCCACATTTTTATGTAGGAGCCTGGCGAGGACTCATGAATAAAAAAATAACCCACTACTTCCTGGTGGTATTTTCAACCCTCATCGCTTACGTCTGGAGCATCTATGCTTTATTTTGGGGAAATCCCAAACAGGAACTGTTTATGGGAGCGTTGGTGCTTTTAGCCTTTGTCACCCTTGGAGAATACATGACAGAAATTCTTACCAAAAGAATGCGAAACAGTCTTTTTGAACTTCTGAAACTAGAGCCAACCAGAGCTCGACTCCTAAAAAATGGGAGGGAGATAGAAGTTGATGCCAAAGAACTACATGTAGAAGATATAATGCTTATAAAACCTGGTGAAAAAATACCTACAGATGGAAAAGTTATAGAAGGAAGGAGTCATGTTAATGAATCGATGGTTACTGGCGAATCCGAGCCAGTAAGCAAGAAGGTTGACGATAAAGTCATTGGTGGAACAATTAATGAGGAGAGCGTTTTAAAGATTAAAGCAACCCATGTTGGCAAAGAAACAACCTTGCGAAAAATAGCTGAACTACTTGATAGAGCGCAACTCTCCAAGCCTCCAATTCAAATCCTCGTTGATAAAATTTCAGAAATCTATACCCCTATTGTTTTTGTTCTCGGTCTCGTCGCCCTTGGAACGTGGATATTTGTACTGAATGACATTCCCAAGGGTATTTTTGTCATGGCAGCGATGTACATTGTTGCCTGTCCCTGTGCCTTAGGTCTCGCAACACCAACTGCAGCTATTGTTGGTACTGGACGAGGCGCCAAAAATCATATTCTCTTCAAACAAGCTGCCTTTGTAGAAAAATTAAATCAAATAGACGCAGCAGTTTTTGATAAAACCGGAACTCTCACCAAGGGAAAAATGCATGTAACAGATATCATCTCTATTGAGAAGGGGAGAGAGGTGGAGTGTCTAACGCTTGCAGCTACAATAGAAAAAGGCTCCCTCCATCCTATTGCACGCGCCATGGTAAACAAGGCTGTAGAGGAAAACCTAATGCTTCAGGACCCATATGATTTTCTCGAAGCAAAAGGGATGGGAGTAGAAGGAATCACAAATGGTAAAAAGGTTTTAGTTGGAAATGAAATGTTTATGCAAAAAAATGGCATTGACCTATCCCTGTTGAAAGATAAACAACAAGCATTGTCAAAGGAAGGCAAGACAGCTCTCTTCATCGCTGTTGATAAAAGCCTCATGGGAATTATGGCACTCAGAGACGAAATAAGGGAAAATGCTATTCACATCATTAAGACCATGAAGCAGAGGGGCATTCAGACTATCATGATCACTGGAGATAATACAATTGTAGGAGACGCAATTGGAAAAGAACTTGGCTTTGACAAAATTTATTCCCAGGTATTGCCAGAAGACAAGGTGGGTATTATTGAGGAGTTACAAAATGAAGGGCGAAAAGTACTGATGGTTGGGGATGGCGTAAACGATGGCCCAGCACTTGCGGTCTCAGATATAGGTATTGCAATTGGAGGCGGAACCGATGTTGCTTTGGAGGCATCAGATGTAACGCTTATGCGGGAAGATCCTTGGGATGTAGAAGTGGCTATACGAATGAGTGAATTCACTACTAGAAAAATAAAACAAAATCTATTTATTTCCTTTTATGAGGCAACGGCCCTCATGATTCTTGCTGGTCTTGGATTGCTTATATTGCCCGTCGCCGCCGTTTTGATGCTTGGCAGCATCCTTCTTGTTATCGGGAACTCGCTCCTGCTTGAGCGGGCCACCGTTCGAAAAGAAAAAGTTAATTTGTTGTTAGATATATTTACCCCATTTCATTCTAAAGCAGAATTCCATGGCTAAGTTAAGCGAAGTTCAAAAACTAACTCTTTTCCTCACGATTTACACTATAGTTGTATTTCTTATTATCTATTTCTGGCGCGGATGATGTGTTAGTCATATTGGATTGTGTAAAAATTATATATTGAAAAAATGGTCAAAGTACGAGAAAAAGAAGACGATAGAAAATTATACCAATGCGAAGAATGCGATTTGAGATATGAAGATAAGGAGTGAACCGAGAAATGCGAAGCATGATGCAAAGAACACCATAGCTGCAATCTAGAAATCAAAAGCTACGCTAAAAAAGGTAGAAAAAGTCATTGAAGAAATTGGGTATAAAGTCTCATAATACAGCCCTTATGAATTTTCAAATTAAAGGGGGAAAACAGCTACAAGGGACCATTGTTACCAATACTGCAAAAAATTCAGCAGTGGTTTTGCTGTGTGCCGCACTTTTAAATAAAAATATAACCACTTTGTATGGGGTCCCGCGTATTGAAGAAGTGAATCGCATCATTGAAGTATTAGAAAGTTTAAAAGTAAAACTGCAATGGAGGTCAAACCATATTTTAGAAATTACCCCACCCAAAAAAATCTTTCTGAAATCTTTAAATGTAAAAGCAGCTATTAAAACACGTAGTATTATTCTTTTGTTAGGTGTTTTAGTTCATGATCTAAATTCGTTTCAACTTCCTCAGCCTGGCGGATGTAAATTAGGAGCACGCACGATCCGTCCTCATTTTTTTGCTCTTGAAAAAATGAGCATTAGTATTAAAACACTACCAAAAGCATATCAGATAAAACATAACGGATTAAAACCGGCTAACATTGTCTTATATGAATCTGGTGATACAGTTACTGAAAATGCAATAATGGCTGGGGCAAAGACAAAAGGTACGACCATTATAAAATTTGCATCATGTAATTATCAGGTACAAGATTTATGTTATCTCTTAACCAGACTCGGGGTAAAAATCAAAGGCATTGGAACCACCACGCTCACTATAGAAGGCAAACCACATATTAATAAACCAATTACCTATCATATCAGTGAAGATCCAATTGAATCAATGCTGTTTTTATCAGTTGCGGCAACCACTAACTCATCTCTTACCATTAAACGCTGTCCTATTGATTTTTTAGAGCTTGAACTATTAAAGCTTGAAAAAATGGGGTTTCGGTACAAAATTTTACGCAGGTATAAAGGAAAAAATAAACATACTAATCTTGTAGATATTAAAACATTTCCTAGTCTACTTATTGCATTAGAGGAAAAAATCTATGCACGCCCCTATCCCGGCTTAAACATTGATAACCTGCCCTTTTTTGTTCCTATTGCCACACAAGCACGGGGAACAACGTTGATTCATGATTGGGTATATGAAAAACGAGCGCTCTACTATACTGAATTAACAAAACTAGGCGCTGATATAATTCTTGCTGATCCTCATCGTGTCTATATTAAGGGGCCGACAAAACTTACGGCCAGAGAAATCATATGCCCGCCAGCCCTTCGTCCTGCTGCTATTATCTTAATTGCCATGCTTAAAGCCAAGGGAATTTCACTCCTTCGCAATGTATACTCTATTAACCGCGGGTATGAGGATTTAGCAAAACGTTTAAAAACACTTAACGCAGATATTGAAATTATTTAAAATAAATACTATAATTTTATAATAACTACATATGGCAGAAGAAAAAAATAACATTCCAGGGGGAAGAGAATTAATTAACGCGCGAACTTTATTGGAAAAAGCAGGCATTGAAGAAAAAATGAAAGTTGCTGATTTAGGTTGCGGTCGACGCGGACATTTTTCTCTTCAAGCGGCAAAGCTTGTTGGTAAAAAAGGAATTGTATGTGCGGTCGACGTGGTAAAAGATGCGTTAGAAAATGTAAAAAACTCAGCACAGCTCTATGGAATTGAAAATATTAAGATAATCTGGGCTGACGTAGAAGTGCCCCGAGCAACTAAAATTCCTGACAACGCAATTGATATTGCCATGCTTAATAATATTTTATTTCAGACAAAGAAAAGAAAGGAAATGATTAACGAGGCAGTACGTATTTTGAAAAAAGGGGGGAAACTTTTAATTGTTGATTGGAAAAAAACCAAGGCGCCATTTGGTCCCCCGGTTGAAGACCGAGTAAAACCTGATGCGGTGAAAGATTATGTTCAAAAATGCGGCCTGAAACTTACACACGAACTTGATGCCGGACCGCACCACTACGCATTAGTATTTGAAAAATAGAGTAGAAGGAGGGCTTCGCCACTCCTCCTACTATATAAATGGTTCGCTCGCCCCTCACCCAGCAATTATCGCCGTCATATCACTGGGTGAGGGACGAGGTCGAAATGCAAGTAAACTTTCATTTCTCCCTCGCTGCCATTTATCATAACCCGTAACGCATAATTTCTATACTTTATGCCATAAAAGAGCGGTCTCTGGGAGACGGTTTTTTTATATTCCTCTGTCTTCCCGAGCGTAGCGAGGATATAGGATGACAAGAGAAAAAAGTTATCCACAACTACCCCAATTTTAACAGGGTTTAGTTATCCACACTCTCAAATCCTCTAACGGGGTTGACAAAAAAATGCCCTGCGTTAAGCTTATAAGTAGCTATCTATATAGCTCGTTGAAAAAAAGGAGGTAATTATGAGTGAAGATCAGGACCATACTGAAAAGGACGAAAAACTTGCGGCGTTAGAAAAACTCTTAGATGATATTGAAAAAGAAATCGAAGAAAGATGGATAAAAACCTTAAAACTGGAGAAGGAAAGGCATACAGAACTTTTAAAAGACCTTCAACATAAAATGGATCAAAAACTTCAACAGGCAGATGAGCAAATCATAAAACTTCAAGAAACAATTAGTGAAAAAGATGATCAAATTGCTCGATATAAGCAAATAGTTACTATTCTGAGACAAAAAATATTAGACCTTGCCGCATCACCTCACTATTATGGCGTGGTTGTGAAAGTACATGAAAAAATAAAAATGGCTACCGTTGTGAACAGTAATGGTCAGCCAATGAGAGTTAATATTGTTAATGACGAAATATTGGAAAACCTTGATATGCTCAAACCTGGTCAGGAAGTTCTGCTCAATCAAAATTTCCACATTTTAGAAATCAGCAATAACAATATACTTGCTCGCGGCGTTATTGTCAAAATTGAACAAATCCTTGAAGATGGCACACGTGCAATTTTACAAGGACGTATGGATGAAAAACTCGTTGTAAATATTGATTCAAAACTTCATGGTAATCTTAAACCTGGTGACTCGGCCTTGTTAGACCCTGCAACAGGATTTATTTTTGAAAAAGTTGAGGTTGAAAAAGAAGCGCAAGAACTACTCCTAGCGGAAATACCTGATACAAACTGGAAAGATATTGGCGGACTTGATGAACAAATTGAAACAATTCAACAAGAACTTATTTGGCCTATTACATATAAACAGGAATTTGATATACATAAGCAGCCTGCTGAGAAAGGCATTTTATTAAAAGGCCCGCCAGGATGTGGAAAAACACTCTTTGGCAAGGCAATTGCTAATTATTATCAAGGGCATTTTGTGTATATAGGCGGTCCGCGGTTAGAAAGCAAGTGGGTTGGAGAAACAGCACGAATGCAGAGAGAGATTTTTGGACTTGCAGATAAGTATAAACCACTGGTAATCTTTTTCGATGATGCTGAATCATTCCTGGCAACGCGAGGAGAAAGTCCAGGACAATCACATAAAAAAGATAATGTAACCCAGTTCCTCGTGTTAATGGACGGCATAAACAAATTAGATTCTGTAATTGTATTGGCGGCTACAAATAGACCCGACTTAATTGATCCAGCAGTTCTGAGAGAGGGACGGTTAGGACTTGATATTTTTATTAACAGACCAAATACGCCACAAAAGGCAAGGGATATATTCCGTATTTATCTTACTCCGAATTTACCATTTCATCCCAATACATTAAATGGGAAAGATCCAGAAGAAGTAGTTGAAAAAATGATTAACAAAGCAACTGACTTTATCTTTACTAAAAATGAAGCTACTGAGCTTATAGAGGTAACAGATAAAGATGGCACTCAAGAAACATTTTACTTTTCTGATTTTATATCAGGAGCAAGAATAGAAACAATTGTAAGAAGGGCTAAGATGAAGTCAATTATTAATAAAATAGAAGGTGGGCAAAGAGGAATAACTACGAAGGGAGTTATGCAGTCTATTAAAGAGATTTATTATGAAAAACAAGGATCAATAACCATTTCTGCCTTATATCAAGAATTTATACTTCGCCCGGGCCAAATTCCAGTAATAATAAAACCCTTGATTATAGAGAAGAAGATTGAAAAGGAAAGAGGAGAAATTAAAAAAGAACCTGATCCAACCGTGATATAAGATGTTTAAAAGGGGCATGTCATACGGCAGCCCTTTTTTGTTATGCCCTTTTTTGTCATCCCGCGCTTCGTGCGGGATGACAAAGAGGATTTGCGGGATGACAAAATTGGGTTGACAAAGAATACACATATAATTTATACTAAAGATGTAGCTCTTTACAAACCTTAGAAAGGAGTATCTCATGGCTATTGAAAAAGTTTGCGGCATAGAAACTGAATGGTCAATTCTCCTTCCTGATCGACCGCACGGAGATATGGAAGCAGGAACAAAAGAGTTTAATCTCTTTTTAAAAGTACTGCGAGAATTCTTTAAATTACCAAAAAATCAGCAAACATTTAACTGGGAATTTTCTACTGAACAGGCGCGAAAAAACTTTCTCGACCGTATACAACTTCCCTCCTCTTTGGAAGGAGAAATATACGCTCCCAATGGTGCACGCATCTATGTTGACTGGCCGCATCTTGAATATTCTACACCTGAATGCAAAAGTGTCAAAGATCTTATCTGCGCTGATAAGGCAGGCAACGCGCTGATAGATATGGCAGCACAAAAGGTAAGTCAGGAACTTGAAGAACCAGTGGTGGTATATAAAACAAATTCTGATCGTCGAGGACATTCCTGGGCATCCCATGAAAACTATTTAATGCAAAGAAAAACATTTAATGACCTTCTTGAACGTGTTGATGTCAGAGATAAAATTATTCCGTTTTTGGTAACGCGCCAAATTGTTTCGGGCAGCGGAAAAATGGGCATAGAAAAAGGACTTTCTCTAAAACGTTCACTGTATCAGATCTCGCAGCGCGCTGACTTTATCACTCAAACTGTTGGACTCTTTACTACGCCTAATAGAAATATTATTAATACGCGTGACGAGCCTCATGCTGATCCAAAAAAATACGCTCGACTCCATGTCATCCTAGGAGACGCAAACTTATGCGACTGGAGCTTGTATTTACGTATAGGGACAACGAGAATTGTTTTGAAAATGTTAGAAGACGATTTTATCCACACTCCCCCTGTCATTGCCAATCCAGTAAAAGAAATTAAAAATGTATCCCGTGATACCGCCTACACCCATGAGCTGAAGCTAAAGAACGGATCACCAATGCGCGCCCATGACATTCAATATTGGTATGTGTCACTGGCAAAACAATATTTAGAAACCCACAAAGGGACTGAGGAAGAAAAAGATATTGTAGATAAATGGTATTGGATACTTGCAATGCTTGATACTAATCCGTTGGCATTAGTTGGGTATCTTGATGATATAAGCAAAAAATATGTTATCGACTTTAAAAAAGAGCAGTCAGAAATTAGTGACCGGCATACTGATCTAAAAAATATTGATATAGCATATCATAATATTAACCCACAAGAAAGCATTTACTACCTGCTTGACCGTGCGGGGAAAATACAACATCTTGTCGCAGATAAAGAAATCAAAACCTTTATAACATCTCCACCGCAGGATACGCGCGCGTATTTGCGCGGAAAGATTGCCCAACACTGGCCCAATGCAGTACTTGACTGGGAAAAAATAAAGTGTATCTTTGATGTGGATAACCCCTTGACAGCAATAGGATACTATGATATTGTATTAGAGAATCCATTAATGAATAAGAGCGAAATGGATGCTCTTTTCAACAAAATCCAGGCCTTATCTCAGGCCCGGAAATGAAAAGGAGGTATCTCATGTTGGAGTTTGAAAATAAAGTCAAATTGGAATCTGTAAATGAAATCAGAACGATTGCAAAAAATTTATCCGGCTCTCAAATAACAAATCTGAAAAACGAAATGCTTGTCGGAACAACTGTTGTAGCATTAAAATACAGCAAAGGAACAGTAATGGCTGCTGATATGCGGGTATCATTTGGAACAACAGTTGCTTCAGAAGAGTTTGAAAAAATCTTTCGGGTGAACAACACCTTACTTGGTATTGCTGGCTCAGCTGCATTTGCTATTATATTGGTTAATGCGTTTCGCTACGAAGTTGAAATCTTTGAAAAACCAGAAGGTCTTCAACTCAGCTTTAAAGGAAAGGTTAATGTTTTACGGCAGTTAATGATCCCGCTTCAACCACTTGCATCGCAGGGAATGGGTGTTATGCCAATGCTTACTTCACAACAGCAGGTTTATGTTTTTGATCAATCTGGTGCGCCATTTTCTACCCCTTATTATGCAGTGGGGTCAGGAGCCGATAAAGCGCTCCCTCGTATTGAAGATGGATGGAAGCCAAATTTAGGTCGTGAACAAGCAATTTTGCTTGCGTTAAAAGCGCTTGAAAAGGCTGCTAAGAAAGATATGCCGACCGGCAAGAATGTAACACTATACACCATTGAAAAACAAGTGACGCAGATCCCTCAAGAAGAGCTTGAAAATCTAAAGAAAGGAGGCAATAATGGATAACCAACAAATCTTTTTCCTTTCTCCTTCTCAAAAAAAAGAACGTGCAGAAAAAAAGCTAAGCACTGCAAAACCATTAGTTATCGCAAGATGTAAAGACGGTATTGTGTTAGTTGGTGAAAATCCAAGCGTTTTTCAAAAAACTGCTGAACTCTATGACAAAATTGCGTTTGGCGCAATTGGAAAGATTACTGACTTTAATAAATACCTTAAAGAACCGTTCATCCACGAAGCAGCTAATAAAGGAAAATTATACGATCGCGAGGATGTACACATGGAATCCCTTGTCCAACTAGCAGCCGCAACATTTGATATGTTTCATTCAAACTTTAGCGTCTGGTCGCTGAGTACAGAAATTGCATTAGCTGAAATTACTGACAAACCTGAAACTGATAAAATCTCTACTATAAGTTATACCGCCAGTATAGAAAACTTAAAGCGCGAACCCTATGTTATTCTTGGTAGAAAAATCGACCCGCTTAAGAAAAGCATTGAAAAACTGCTCAAAGATAAAAAGTTTCAACAGCTTACCATGAAAAAAGCAATTGCCCTTATTAAAACTGCTATTGAGAAAACGAGCAAACAAGATAGTAGTGACGACAAGATTGTTTTTGAAGTAAGTGTTCTCGTAAGAAAAAACGATCAAGAGCGAAAATTTCAACGATTAGAAGGAGAGGGGGTATAATGATGAGTCCTCAAAAACAAGATCAGCGCAAAAAAGACCAGCCTCTTCCATCTGAGAGAGAAATTGAAAAACCGTCTGCTCAAAAAGTTCCTTTAGATATAGATGAAATTGATGAAATGATCAAAAAAACTGAAGAATCTCGGAAAGAAGACCAAAAACAGGGCGAATAATCCGTCTAAAAGGCAGCATTTAACCGCTGTCTTTTTTCTTTTTTTTATAAGGGGTTGTTTTATTTTTTACTCTAAGGTACAATAAAAATATATTGCTCATTTACAAATAAAGGAGGAAACCATGCATAAACGGATTTACGGACTTGAAAATGAACATCGTGTCATTAAAAAAGCGCATCACCACCAAAGCGTTATAGACAATACTATTGCAGACGATTCTGATACGTATAATAAATTTATGGCCAATGGAGCAAAAATATATATAGATAGCGGATGTGTTGAATATGCAACACCTGAATGCTCTTCAGTAATTGATTTGATTGCACATGAGAGAGCAGGCAGCACTATTGTTTTTGAAAAACTACAAGGACTCGCTGATGTTTTAAAAAGCTCGCGCGGCTGGGAAAATGGAACAAGCGGCTGTCATGAAAACTACTTTGTTGAACAAAAACTTGTTCCTGTACTGAAATCTCCTCTTGCCACATGGTACTTAAATCACCCCGGATCCTATCAATCACTTGCCAACCACCTGCTTGCCTTTTTGATAAGCAGGCAAATTCTCTGTGGCGCAGGGGCAATTAGTCCTATGGGGGGTCGTGGATTTTGCTATCAAATTTCACAGCGCGCAGACTATATCACCACTGATATAAATGCGTCAACAAGGGGGAAGCGACCAATTCTTAACTGTCGAAGCGAACTTGACCCATCTGGCCAGGGCTTCCGCCTCCACTTAATCCTTGGCGATGCGAATATGAGCGAAGTCTCAACTCTGTTAAAAGTTGGTACCACTGGATTTATTTTGCGCATGATCGAAGCAGGA
>JALLOP010000047.1 GCA_027718005.1 Patescibacteria group bacterium AH-259-L07
GAGTTATACGAAATAATTTCTCATGCCCTTAGAAGCAAAATTTATATATGCTCATATAATTTATTAATAATATGAATGTCATTGATAAAGAATTAAATTTAGAATTAAAAGATGAATTTACTTCTGTAAAATCTCTTTTTGAATCTCTTATTAAAGAAAATAAATTAAATAATGCTAATATTATATGTTGGGTTCCTCATGAAGTTTCATCTTTAATTCAAATAGGTTGGGAAGATGGCCTTTTAGATGATTTAAAAGATTTCCTAAATGATAAAGCTCCAAAGGGAAAATGGATGAAACATGATGAGCCAGATACTCCTTTTAGACATAATTTTTATGAACATATCAGAAGTAAATTAGTTGGAAATATATCAATGACATTAATTGTTAAAGATAGAGAGTTATACATTGGAAAATACCAGGATTTATATTTTTATAGTCCTGTGTATGAGTATATTCCAAATCAAAAAATATTTTGTAGAATTCTAAAATTCGATTAAACGGGCATGAGAAATTACTTGCTTCGTTTCACTCCGACCCCGCTGCGCTCTCGCTACACTGCGTTTCACTCGGGTCTGATAACACTGTGTATCTGGTTCAGCCCTCAGCTCGGGCTTTACCCAAATTTCGCACACAATTATTGATAAAATTCAAGGAGTGTGCGAAACTTCAAATACACAGATACGTTATATGCAATATTACTCGGCCAGCATTAAATCTATAATCTCATCAGATACTTCCAAAATATGGATTCTGTCGAAATCATTAAAAAATATTATAAGGAGAATTCTAAATCATATTATTTTCTTACTGAGCATAGTAAAGCAGTAACAGAAAAAGCCCTAAAGATTGCTCATAATGTAGGACATCTTAATCCAGATTTAGAATTTATTGAACAAGCAGCAATGTTACACGATATTGGCATCTTTCTTACCAATGCACCTGAGATTGGTTGTTTTGGCGAGAGGCCATATATTTGTCATGGTTATTTAGGGAGGAAAATTTTAGAAAAGGAAGCATTACCAAAGCATGCGCTTGTTTGTGAAAGACATACTGGCGTTGGTTTATCAATTCAAGATATTGAAAAAGAGAAATTACCAATTCCCAAAAGAGATATGCGACCAATCTCTCTTGAAGAAGAGATAATCTGTTTTGCAGATACGTTTTTTTCTAAAAATGAAGAATTTTTAACAAAAGAAAAAAGCATTGAAGAGATTAGAAAAGGTTTAATGAAATTTGTGGGAAATAAAGTAAAAGTATTTGATGCGTGGGTTAAAAAATTTGGATAGTAACGTTGGCGCGCGGAGATTTTCAGCCGCCGCTCTCAAAATCAGTTCGAATTTTTTTGTATAGAAACAGCCACATTAATAAATTATCAGATTCGACTTTTAGGCATCATGATTCTCGCCTATATAGCCACGTTAATCTATAGTCGTATCAAATTGATGATGCTCTATGAAGACAACCTGGATTATTATATTTCTAATTTTAATCTTAGTCGCTGGAGTAGTTTGGTATTTTTTAGGGATGCCTGGATGGCCAAAGCCAGAGACAGGGGCAATAGAGGTTACTCATTTCCCCAAATCTGTTAAAACCGGAAGACTTTTTGATATTACCTGGCAGGTCAATAGTCCTCAGCCTCTCACTATACCTCATACCGCAATTCATTATGGCCCAGAATCTAAGCCTGATATTAGTTATCCGAATTTTACACAGGAATTTAATTCTGGTAGTTTTGATATACCAAATGTATTTGTTGCATTAGTAACTGCTTTAGAAAATCCAGGGAAATTATACTTTCGAGCTCATGCGGTCATAGAAGGAGAAAACGTTTGGACAAAAGAACGGGTAATAGATATCCAATCCGCCCTTGTTGAGCTGATTCCTCCATCCCTGCCAGAGGCGGGTTCGCCTTTAGCGGAAACATCTCCACCAGCTGCCCCGCAACCTCCTATTAAGGAAGAGACATCTCCACCAGCAGAGAGGCCGGTCGAGGAAAAGGTATTTCCTCCGCCTTCAGAATCCCAGCTCCCTGCTGAAGAAGAGGAGGCCCTTTCGTCCTCGATCGAACCCGAAGCAGAGGCGCCTCCAGAACCAGAAGAACCAACTCCGCCAGCACCAGAAGTTCAAGTCCAAGAGCCATCGCAACTGCCTCCGCCTCCAACTCCAGAACCCACTCCACCTTCGTCACAACCATCAATCCAGGAATTTAATTTAGAGCAGAGCGTGTACCCGGGATATTTTTCTCCTGATCCCCTGATTGTGAAAAAAGGTAGGCCTGTACGAATTTTAGCAACAACAAAACAAAGGGAACATATCAACCGCATAAGCATACAACCATGGATTTCAAGATCGGAGACCCTCTTGCCAGGCAAGATAACGGTCATTGAATTTACGCCCGATCAGGCCGGCGAGTTTGAGATTCGGAACATCGGCCATGGTTTTATAGGGATATTAAAAGTTATTGAATAATATGAAAAGCTTTATGTATCAATCTAAAAAAATTCGTTTTCATATACCTGCAGCAAAAATCGTTATTGCAGTTGGGGTTGGTGTAATGGTTGTAGCGGCCTATATTCTCTTTCAGTCGAAATACGTTCCGCCGGCCAAGGAACTTCTGGCATGGAGCGAACCACGTCAGATTACGAAGGGGATTGAGGTTGGTTCAGTTCACTTTCTTTCGGACGGCAAACTTCTCTTTACAGGCAATGATAGTATTTATGTAATAAACACAGAGGGGACTGATATGCGCACCCTTTTTTATTTTGAGCAAAGTGAAAGACAAGGTTCTGGTCAAAGGTCGGGTTTTTATGATGAGCAAGGTGAGGAACAAGGTTCTGCGAAGCCAGGTTCTTATAATTTGGATAAAATACTAAACAAATCAAATTTCAAGGTTCTGGCGAAGCCAGGTTCTTATTTTGAGGGCCTTCGCCGCGCTAATATGAGCCCTGATATGAAAAAAATAGTTTTCGATAATGATTTGGATATTTTTATTGTGAATTCTGATGGAAGCGAGTTCAAACCCATTGCAAATGACAAAGATATTTTTGAATTCGCGATTTCCTTTACTCCTGATGGAAAAGCAATCACCTTTGTGACTATTGATGATGTCAATTTCACCTACGGGATTTGGATTATGGATAGCGAGGGAAACAACAAAAGAAACCTTCGTTTGAGTAATGATGTTATCTTTCGGCATCCGCGCCAAAGTCCTGATGGTACCCAGATATCATATTTTTCAGTTGGCAAAGGGGAAAAACCGACTATCTTCGTTATGGATAAGGATGGGATGAAGAGTATTGCTCTCACCAATCCAGATGTAGATGAGGCCTCTCGGCAAGCGAGCTGGAGTCCTGATGGCAAGCAGTTCGTTTATTCATCAAAGAAATCGGGGAATTTTGATATCTGGATAATGGATGTCGATGGCAGAAACAAAATGCAGATGACCAGTATTCCTGGGGATGAAGCAAAGCCTGTATGGAGCCCGGATAGCAAAAGTATTAGCTTTGTTTGTTCGGACTGTTTTGGTACTATCGGTAGTGATCTCTATATTATCTCAAGGAAGTAAAGGCGGGCGTCCGGTGGACCGTTAGAGGATGAAAGACGATTTAATTTACGTAAATCTTTTTGTAATAATAGGCTTTGTTAATCTAAACAAATCTTCGATCCTCTAACGGGGTGGATGCTAGGCGAATCCCACCCTCTCCGCCACCACATTTTGTTATCGAGCAACCCAAGTAGTAGTTGCGCGCGTAGAGCAACCCAAGCATCTCGCAGGTCTTTCTAATTGCCAAAATTTAAAAGGGTTACTGTTTATGAGCAACCCTTTTATTTGTTTGGTTCTTTTTTAGAACCGGCTTGCGGACAATCGTTTTCTATCCAAGCATAAATTTTTGCGCGTATTCTTATTGCCGCGGAACAAGATAACAATGAGTTTGTCCACTAGGTCATTGATTTCGGGGCTATTTCTGGCTTCATCAACCATTTTTAAAAAGTCAATGGTTTTCCGTTGATATGGTTCGAAATCGTAATAAGGCCTATCATCAGCACAGAGATCGTCCTTGCTGTATTTTATAAAGTGCGTAAGGATATCTACCACGAGCCCATCTGTTGCTTCTTCTCGCATGTATCTGGTCTTTAGAGTCTTGGTAATGAGCACTTGGCGGGCTTTGTGTATGATCTGCCCTTCATTGTCATATTGGATGGTATGATTTGCATAGTGCAGGAGAAATCGCACACATGTTTCGCGGCTATCTTCACCAATATTTTGTGGCGCAGTATCAGCCCACCATAGTCGATCTGCAACAGTATGAAGCAGACCTTTTGCCTCATCAGTGGTAATGTTCGGATCATTCCAGCGCTTGAGGAAATCATCCCATTCGCTACCCATGTCATAGATAAACGAGCTTGGTTCTCGGTAGTCCTCATCTTGCATTACTACTACTGGCACTTTGCTGCCATTGGAGAAAGCGTCACTTTTGGCTACCATTTGGTACCTCCTTATTTCGCCAGGAAAGGCGGTTTAGCGCGCAGGACACTGTATCCTGTGCAATTATAAGTATACGCCTTGGCTTCAAATTGTCAATGGCCTTGGTGTGGATAAGTCAAGATGCCGTTCCGTTTTGCTTACCATACCCCGGGTACAACTTCTTGACATTTTGGGTTCATTATGATATACTCTCTATAGATTTTAGAATCATGGTGATTCTAAAAAAAGTATGTATAGAATTTAAAAAGGAGGGAATAGCGATGTCTAACGTGGAAGAAGAGAAAGTTTTTACTATCCCGGCTGATGTTATGAAGGAAATCCGAGAATGGACAATGGAACATAGCAAAGATTGTCCCATTCCAGGTGAATGGCACTCGGGCTTCACGCCTACCAGTAAATACTGTTATGAGATTCGTGAATCAGGGATTGCAGATTGTGTAACCATAAAGTGTGATTGTGGCGAAAGTCATGCAGCAATAGGAGATGTGTCGTCTTTATAAAAGGCAATAAGGTCTGACTCATACTGAATTAAGTGTGGATGTTGACACTCCACACTTTTGTGTTGGCACAATAAACAGGTTGGCACAATAAACAGATTGACAATATAAGTCAATCTGTTATTATTTTAGTGGTTCTTAAAACTTGGATAAAGATATCATTCCTTTCAAGCTTCAAGGTTCTTCCGAGCGAAGCGAGGAATGGTTCTTATTAACCCTTAGACAGGAGGAAATAATGAGTAATTGGGAGTTTAAAGCACTTCGGTTTAGTTCATCCGGGAAGCCAAAACTTGGATCACTTTCTGCTGAGCAAATGGCAAGGAAAGACGATTATGTGCGAGCACTTAGCGAGGCTGGTAAATCTTTCATTTCAAAGCCAAGATTTTCTAATTACTTTGTAAGAGAAAGTATAAGTGTAAGAGGGTCTAAGCCATTGTTTGCTGGTAATATTGAATATGGATATTGTCAGGCATTACATGGAGAAGAAACAGCAGTTGCGGCATACCGTTCCAGGTATAAGGGAGAAAATTATAAACATATTGTATTAGGAATTGTGGCTGGTAGTAGGCCAGGTAGTATTGCAGCGCCATGCGGGAATTGTCGAGACATAATACTTGATGAATTAATACTTGATGAGTTAGACACCGAGCTTGAAATTGTTTCAGGCATATCACAAGGCGGGTTAGCCATTGTTAGCAACATACAAGATTATTTATTTGAAGATTTTTGTAGCATTCCCATAGCTCACTTCGCACAGGAATTACAACATCGTATAAGCGACTTTTTTCATGATGGTACGGTAGCAGAGAATATTCTAGATATAGCTGAATTTGCACAGACATTAGTATATGATGCGTACTCTCAGAAAGATATTCATCCTGAACGGAAATATAATACAGTAGTGTATGGGAGATATAGAGCATATGTTGGTGCTCATGATGGTATGTGCGATTTCCATCCGATTTATGCACTTCGTGATGCAGTTCGTCAGGCACGACGAAATAATGATCCATTTATCCGGTGCGTGCTTATCGCGGCCAAGGATTTTGGTGGAGGTGTACCTCATGTGATGTATAAAGACAGGCAGCATTTATTTGAACTGAATCTAGATGCAGAGTTATTATTGGATAAAGAACAGGATCCACCTGTGTATCTTATAACATACAAAGATGATTGTATTACGGGTGCTTGGAAAACAAGCGTAAAAGAATGGCTACCCATTCCGTTTAGCCCTCGTAGTTTTGGTCCTGAATTTATTGCTCATCACACTGAGTATCTTAAAAACAAGCAGGCGCAGTATTAACCACTGCGCTTTTCTTTTACTCAAAAAATTTGCTATCAATGAGGAGATTTGATAAAATAGGAGTAACAATGGCAAAAAACAATTTACAATTAGAAAAATTAACCGTGCCTTCTTCGGGGGACAGAATTAAAATAAGCGGCAGCAAGGTGAAGGCGTCTGATAACCCGATCATCGTTCTTATTGAAGGAGATGGTATTGGCAAGACTGTTAATAATATTTTAGGGATAACTGCCTTGGCAAGGGAAGTCATAGATACGGCAGTAGAAGTCGCCTATGCTGGTGAAAGGACAATACATTGGCTCAAAGCGTATGCAGGCGATACTGCCCGCAAACGTTATTATCCAAATCTTTCTGATGATGAATTTAAAACCATGTCGGCCAAAGACCAGAGAGGCGTATATCTTCCCAGTGACACCTTAAAAGTAGTTGAATATTTTTCTATTGGGTTAAAAGGACCGTTAACGACCCCTATTGGCGGAGGGTTTAAAAGCATTAATGTTTATCTGCGGCAGTACTTTGATTTGTACGCTTGTGTAAGGCCAGTAAGATATTTTGCAGGCGTTCCTGCGCTGAATAAAAATGCAGTGCATTTTGATATGGTTGTTTTCAGAGAAAATCTTGAAGATGTATATGCAGGAATGGAATTTGAGCCAGGGAGCGACGAGGCACGTAAACTTCAAAAATTTTTAGAAAAAGAATTGGGTGAGACATTTCATCATGGTTGGAATTATGGTCTTGGCATAAAACTAATGAGCGAGCAAGGATCAAAACAGTTGATTAGACGAGCAATAGAATATGCGCTTGATAAAGGATATAAAACAGTCACCTTAATACATAAAGGTAATATCATGAAATATACGGAAGGAGCATTTAGAAAGTGGGGATATGAGTTGGCAAAAAAAGAGTTTTCAGATCAAGTGATTGCTGAACATGATATAAAAGGTACGCCCCCTCAAGGGAAAGTTATTATCAATGACAGAATTGCGGATTCAATGTTTTATCAAATTCAGACCAGACCTCGAGAGTATGGCGTACTCGCCTGCCCTAACCTTAATGGAGATTATTTATCTGATGCGTTAGCAGCATTAGTGGGAGGATTAGGATTGGCACCGGGTGCAAATATAGGTGATCATTGTGCCTTATTTGAGGCAACGCACGGCACGGCTCCTAAATATACTGGCAAGGATGTTGCTAATCCTGCCTCTATAATGCTATCCGGCGCTCTCATGCTTGATTATATAGGGTGGAACAAAGCAGCAGAGCTCATACGATCGGGAATTACTGCAACCATTACACAAGCGGCTCAGATGGCGCAACTTGGTAAGAAGCCATTGCCCCTGACCTATGATTTGGCACGACAATATGATGGCTACACCGAAAGTGACGGGGCAAAAGCATCCACGTTTAAAGATAAGGTAATACAAAACATGAAATGAGCGCAAGACATAATGTAAGGTCTCGATTCTTGACTGTTACACATTTCATGTGTTTTTTTAATTTATCCACATCAGAGGTTATGCAGTATGGGGAAAATATAAAAAGATCGCCGTTTATAAGCGATCTTTCTGTTCATTGCAAAGAACTGCGGAGCCAATCTGTCAAAATCCTCAGCTTATACCGAAACCCTGGAATTTTTCTCAAATAGACAATATGCCATACCCACCAGGCTGCCAGCCCCCAGATATATAAGACTTTATTCAAGAGGTGTGTTTTTACCTCTGCGCCTGCCATCCATCGCCCCAGAGAGAAAAGCATCCCTTTCGGCGTATACACAAAATTAGAGAGCGGATTGTTTAAAAGCAATGCGTTAATATTTCTCGCAACAATCTTAGCTTGAGCAACCGTAACCTGGGCAGTCATAGGATAGCCATCAACAATATCTCCTAAGGCAAAAACAGATGGGTCTTTTTTGAGCTGTAGTGTTGGCAAAACCTTTAATCGGTTGGCACTACTTTTTGACTGCGATGGAGAAAAATCACAATCAACAGCCTTCACCCCCGCGGTCCAAATCGCACAATCAAATGAAATTGTCTCATCACTTGCAAGCTCAAGAGAATGCTTACGAACTTTTTTCACAGGAGCATGTAATCGCACTTCTACACCACGTTTCTTTAATGATCGTTTTGCAACATCTCTCAATCGGTCATTCGTATTTGGCAAAATATCATCCATGGCTTCCAAAAGTACAATCTCTGATACGTTTTTCCGCAGGGGAGCAAGCAGATCAGCAACTTCTGCAGTAATCTCCACTCCTGTTGCTCCGCCACCAATAACAACAATTCTACAACATAGACGAGAAGAGTCTCTCAAAATCTTATACAGGCATGTTTTAAGATTTTGAGCGTCAGCTAATGTTTTAAGGGTAAGGAGCGATTCTGTTCCTGAAATACCAAAAAAGTTTACTGAAGCACCCAATGCTACAACTAAGATCTCGTACTCAATATTACCAGCATCAGTCATAACTTTTTGGGATGAGGTATCAACGCGCACAACATCTGCATTGATAAACCGAGCGCCATGTCGTTTCAGAAAGTCAGAAAGAGTAATCTTTGAACTCTGAGCGCGTATCTTGTCTGAGACAACTTCATGCAAAAGCGGAGTAAACAAAAAGTGATCTTCACGACTCACGAGCGTAACATCAATTAATCTTTTCCTCATGGAGCGACGTAAACCTAAAAAGGTATAAAAGCCGCCAAAGCCACCGCCTAAGATCACAACCTTTTTCATAGCTTCCTCCTGGTAAGGTAGATATAAACATGTAAAGATTTATTCTAAGTATAACAAGTTTCCCAAAATAAACAAGGGGCAGCATTATGACATACTAAAGATTAGACTTACCTCAACCTATTTTTAGTCAGGACTCAGGGATGGACGATACGAGAACCTGTTTGGTGGGGCTGGAGAATTAATTTGTATTTAAAATTGCGGCTTCTTAGTAATATTACCCCACCCTGCTGTCCAGTATATATTAAAATCTGCTATGTTGCTGTTGACAAAATCACAAATTTTTGTTATTATATTAATAACAATGTAGCATGGTGCTACGATCTGTCTCAAGTGAGACAGAGCGTTCGTTAATTTTAAGAATGGAGGAGAAAAATGGATGTACTTACCGGCGAAGGATTTATTTCTATCGGTGAAGACCCTTCATGGAAAGGCGTGCAAGTAAGGACTTCTATACCAGAATTGAAATCTTTGCTTACAAGCGAGAATGTGATAGATTATGTCGGCAGAGATTCTGGTGATTACAGCGATCTTAAAAGACTCATGGACGATGATTATGTTGAGGATTTTCTTATTCGTAGTCTAGGAATGAGTGAAGTGGGTGG
Source organism: Patescibacteria group bacterium AH-259-L07 (assembly GCA_027718005.1). GTDB lineage: Bacteria > Patescibacteriota > Patescibacteriia > UBA2591 > UBA6264 > JALLOO01. Next base: position 9,619 of record JALLOP010000047.1, read on the forward strand.
ACTGAGTAATCTATTACGTGTTAAGGCAGCTTTAGTTCAGGGTGATGAAACGTATTATTCTTTGCGGGAAACAGTAAGAAGGCGTATAGATATAGTTAAAGCAATCAATATTGTTTTATTGTATCAAAAGGGAGGATGCGACGATCACAACGGTAGAGGGCCGTATGTTAGAATGGTAATGCCTCGTAAGCTTTATGATTATGAAGAGAGTCTTAGATATTTAGTTGAATATAATTTTGGTAAAGAGATGGACGCTGAAGAGAAAGGCTTTGCTCTTTTCGATGTTTTTATAGACGCTTTTGAAGGTGTTGATCTGGCATGTATTACTGACTAACAAGCAGATAATTACGTCTCCCTGTCTTTAATTAGCAGGAGGCGTTTTTTATTTATTTTTATAACCCCAAAAAGTGAGGGATTACCTCGTTTTTTTTGGTCAATACGGGCTTTAGTGAACGATGTGGGAACCTATCTTAGACAGGTTGATGATTGTTGAGCGTTTAAAATTATAGTTATCCACAACAGCCTCATTGAGTAAAAAGCTCATACATGATACAATATATGTGGTTACTAGACGTTCAACATTCAAAAGGAGGATAAGAATGAGCGATATTTGTGATGTATTCTTCGGGGAGCCTTGGGTTTGCACTAATCAGAAATGCAAAAATAAAGGAATTCCCATTACAGTCCATACCTGCTCTAAGCATCCGCTAAAGGGAGTGGTAAAATGTCCTGTTTGCGGCAAGCCTGCGACGAAAAAGTAAGATAGCAGTTATTCTACTGGATCGCTGTAACTAAAAAGGCCG
>JALLOP010000048.1 GCA_027718005.1 Patescibacteria group bacterium AH-259-L07
TCTACATGCCCTTAGAAAAAAATCCTCAGCAACAAATCCAGTTTTTAAAAGAAATTTATTCAAGTTATATTGAAAAAGATGTTATTGGTTTTTTAAAAGTCAGGGAACCAATTACTTTTATGAAACTTTTTACTATTCTCTCTGAAGGAATCAGGCAGTTAGTCAACTTACGAGAACTCTCTAACACGGTTGGTTTGGTCTATCGCACTTTAGAAAAATATATCAATATCTTAGAAAAAACTTTTATTCTTAAATCAATTCCACCATTTTTTAAAAATGTCCGCAAAGAATTAACGAAAATGCCTAAAATTTATTTTATAGATATAGGACTTAGAAATTTTGCTCTCAATTATTTTCAAGATTTCGCTGTTCGGCAAGACAAAAGCGCTCTTTTAGAAAATTTTATTTTCTCTGAGATTTCTAAACAAACGTATATTCAACTTCACTTTTGGAGAACGAAAGAAAAAGCTGAAGTGGACTTTATTTTAACTAACTATGCCGGGATAATGATCCCTATAGAAGTTAAAGCATTGGCTTTAAAGTCTGCTCAGATTTCCCGCAGTTTTCGCAGTTTTGTAACTAAATACCGCCCAAAACAAGCATTTATTGTTAATTTAGGTTTTCAAGGGAAAATACAGGTTGGAAAAACAGTTATTTATTTCATTCATCCTTATCAAATCAATAGAATTCTAAAAAATTTACCTCTTTTATAGTTCACAGAACTGTACATAAATTTTTAAATAGCCATATTAAATTGGCTGTTTTTTTATTTTTTATACAAGAAACCAAAAAATAAAACTATACTAAATGATTTTACTTTTGAACAACAAATTCTTTTTCAGTTCATCAAATGAAACTGTCACAAATTCGGGATTTTTAATCTTTAGCTCTTTTATAAAAATATCTGGAGTAACATTCTCGCCTTCAACTATTAAAAATTCTCCCACATCATCAATCAAATTGATGTTGATGCTGTAACCTCGGAAATCAAAAAATCTTCTCTTCTTTTTCAAAACACATTTAACGCCGAATTGTTGAGTTAATTTAGATTTTAATTTATCAACATTTCCTACTTTCTTGTACTTAACAATTTCAAATTTTCCGTTTCTTGATTTGAGATTAACAAAAAAATTGCCATAGTCATCTTCCGTAATCTTTAGAACTTCGCCTTTAGGTTGTTGAAAATAAGTATCCTTTACACTAATTTCTTCTACAAATTTCGCACCTAACTCAAGAAGTTTTTTCTCTATCTCTTTGTGGTCATTGATTTGTATTTTTAATTCTTCTGCCATAAAATATTCCAAAAAAATAATGGCGGAGAGGGTGGGATTTTAGCCCTTTTTAGTTATTCACAGCTATTGGATTCGATAACCTCCTTTAATTTACTATAATATTACTGAAAAAGGCTTTCGGCCGGAGTTCATAAACTCCAAGTTAGCGGAAGGTCTTTTTGTTTTTGGACGACAAATTCTTTATAAACTCTCAAAAGCGATGCCAGCGATATGCTTCTAATCAATTTTCGTTTTCAAATATTTCCCGATTATCTCATTATGTTCAAAGGCTAATCGATCGAGCTTCTCTATCTCAACTGGAGAGAACCATTTATATTCCAAGGAAAAAGGAGGATTAACTTTAACCTTTGACTCATCTACTTTACCGACAAAAACAACTATTTTGTCAACATGCTCATCATTATGAACAGGGATAGTAAAAAGTACTCTTGGTTCAAGAAATAAGGTCTGTAAATCACATTCAACTTCACCTAGTACTGCTTTTTCAAGCGGGAATCCTTTTTTTATTTCACCTATTCCACTAATCAACGCCCAATGACCTGCAAATGGCTCTCGCCCTCTTTTGATTAAAAGTATTTCCTTCTTGTCGTTAATTACAATAGCACATGTAGCCTTTACTTTTTCCATGTTAGAAAATTGATAAAATACTGTTTATAACTCGCTTTTATATGAAGTGCTTTTCATAACGTGGCGGTGCCTGTACGAAAATATCCGAACCGAAATCGCTGGCAGCGGCTGAAATCTTCGCGCGCCAGCCGCCGCCAGCCTGCACGCCGATTCTGACAATTTCAAGTCTTTTGGCGGCACTAAAATGAATTTGCAAAGCAAGTTCTTCTCATATGAATTTTAGCAAAAAGAAGAATGGGCCGTCCATTCGGTGTATTCTGAATGTCGGCCCAAGGTTACGGAATGAGATCTGCGAGAATCTCATCCCATGTGTTTACCTGCTTGACTCGGTTGAGAAAGCGAGCGAATCGCCGAACTTCGTTCAGACGTGGCTGGAAAAGATAGAGCGTTCCCACTGTTGTGAGATTCCCCAAAATCTCCAAGTGGTCATCAACGAAGTGCGTGATGCACAAATTCTCGCAGATACCGGCCTTCTCGTGTCGCTCACGACAGAAGTGAACACAGTCGCGTCCGATTCCGGTGAGGTCGTAGAAGCAGTGATGATCGAGCCAATGCAGGGTCTTGTCCTGCACACGCTGACCGCACGTCGAGACAAGGCATACCTTGTCGCCGAACCGCTTCTCCACGAGCTCGTGCAAAGCATCGAAGACGCCAGGCACCGCCGTAGTCCGCAGGTAGTTGTCAGAAAAGAGCGAGGTATCAGTTCCATCGTTCACTCGATCGATGATGACGCCGCCGATATCGACGCCAAGCGTTTCTGCATTCAACGTTCTGTCCTCCTATCAAGGTTCGTTTTAATCTAAGCACCATACCTAGATTTGTAAATAATCATAGCATAATTGAATCAATATGTCAAGAAGAAGCGGCGCTAGCCGCTTCTTGGGGAAGAATCTCATGAAAAAATTTCTTCTGCCCTTACAAAATATATTCGAGCCGATTTGTTTTCAGGTTCTTTGACAGTTTGGAATGTTCGCGGCGGAGCCGCTCATTTTGCTTCGCCCCATCCGAGCCGCACGGCACGCGCCGCGAGGCAACCTCTTCCAACTTACATTTTTCAATTGGCGGGACACTCGGGTCTAGAACCCGCTTTTATTGGTAATTTTAAGGCATTTTTTGCGATTTGTCCAGAAGCAGTTTTTAGGCACGTGGGTCGGGTTATTTTTAAGCTAAATGAGACAAATGAGACACTATTAGTGATAGTAACTATTATTCAGAGAATTTTCTTTTATCCCTATATCTCACACATTTTTTAAGAATTTAGACAAAAAATAAAGGCACAGACTCGTGTCTCATGCCTTTTTGGAGAATTCTTGTTAAGCAAAAAATTATTTTTCTTTCTTAGGCACTATATTCCCTGATAATCCCACGCACTGAATCCCTGATGCTCTGGGTGAGTATCATCAATTACTTTTTTCAGATATTTTCCTTTAAAATCGCTTTTATTTACTACGGGCAGAAACTCTTGTGGGACTCCCATTTTAGCAAGTGTTCTACTTAATTCCTCTAAGGGGCCATTGCTAAATATCACAATTTTCTTTCCTTCTCTTGCCTCTGCTTTCAGATCATCAACTAATTTTTCATTTAATTCTCCATTGATTATAAGAGTCCCTTCTACATCAACAAATATGCCTTCCAGCGCTTCTTTCTTTCCCTTTCCCTTTTCAGCTATCTCAGCTATCTTTATATTCTCTTGCAATTCTTTAAGGTCTTCGATTCTTTTTACTTTTATTTCATAAACGTCAGAAAGATAAGATTTTATTTCATCTTCTGATATGTCGTCTTTGACCAGCTCCAAAATTTTAACTAACCTAGATATACTTCTGAGATCACGTATCCAGCTTCGATCTATCAATCTTGCCTTCTTTTTAATATGCTCTATAACAAAGTCTTTTGGCGTTTCAGTTGATAAAAAAATGTGTGCCGCCTTATAATATGGATCGAGTAGGTTAATCAATTCTTCAGAGTGCTCTGTTAAAACAGCTGGTTTAAAAGGATACTTTTCAGCAAATTTTTCTTTATCATCTTCTTCACAAACTCTATCCAAATTATACCTAGCCATATCACCTAGCATTCTGTCAACACATTCTATCTCATTAAGCTCAACAGCCCTGGATGCACTTACTTCAACTAACTTTTCTGCAACCTCTGAATAACCTGACTCGAAAAGCCATCCAAAAAAATGGGATACACTATGTGTTGTAATTTGGAGTTCTCTTTTATTTTGAGCATTCTTGATCAAATCTTGAAATCGATTAACGCATTCATGAAGCAAGTTTGAATAATGCTTCTCTAGTGCATATTTGGCAAATTGCTCTAAAGCTGTTGACTCATCTTCATAAGCATCGTACCACTCTCTGTCTCTAATTCTCATCAATTCTCGACATGCTGCAACTGGTCCTTTTTCATTCAAGGCGTTAATTAGATATTTAGCTTCCATATTTTCCACTTGTTTAGGTTTTTCAATTTGTTTCTCGTCCATAATTATTTCTCCTTCCTTTAGTTTTATCTGTACTCTATCATTTTTTCTTGCTCTTGTCAATAGCGATTTCCTTAAAAAAATAAAAAAAGCTCTCTGATTCGGACGTTATCTGGCCCTGTTTGGTAGATAGGTTGGGGACAGTCCCATGCAAGGGAACAGCAATGTAGGGACAGTCCCCCGAGGTGGGGATTGCTTCGTCGGCTGTCTTCGACAGCCTCCTCGCAATGACAAAAGAAAAAATCCTCGCAATGACAATGCGGGGCTATGGGTTGCTCGATAACAAAATGTTATGGCGGAGAGGGTGGGATTCGAACCTGCAAAAGCCCCGGAGGCGTCTTCTCTTCAAATTATTTTTTAAAGCTTTGAACTATTTTCCATACACCTTTTTCTCGAAAGGCTGGAATGTTCTGGCGACGGGCGGCATTAAAAAGTGCCGGAGCAGATTTTTTGTATTGCCTGGCATAATCAGCAAGCGTTATTACTTTTCCGCCTTTTAAATAAGTAACTCTCTTGTAAAGCGATTCCGTAAGGGCAAGTGCAATAATTTTCTCCATTGCTTTGGTTTTTTTGCCATAGCGATACGTATCAAATGCTTGATAATATTTTTTCTTTTCTTTATTACGAATTATAATACCAGAAAAACCAAGTTGAAAAAACTGATAATTGATAAGGGCGCGGCCAATGCGCCCATTGCCATCAACCAACGGATGAATGGTCTCAAAATCAAGATGAAATTTAGCAATTTTGTCTATAAAATACACATCCAGATCGCTGGAATATTCAATAAGAATCTCTTTAATCATTTGCTCGACGTGCTCCGGTGCCGGCGCAATATGTGTACCAACCCGAACATATTCACCTTTTTTACGGAATCGTCCAGCAATATCATCATTAATACCACTGATGAGCATCTGATGCAAAAACAATATCAGTTCACTGTTTAATTCCTGTTTTTGAGATTTGTTGCGCATATATATTATAATACGAGCCAAATTTTTTGCCTCAAACACTTCTCGCACACTCAACTCGCGCGACACCCCCATCTCTAAAAGAATTTTTTCAGTTTCTTTAAGTGTCAGCGTAGAATTTTCTATAGCATTCGAGTTATAAACGCTCTCAGGAATTTCGACCTCATCAATCATAGCCAAAAGTGATGTTTTGCCTTTGCGTAAAGAGTCATATTCGCGTTTGAGTTTTTGTATACGCTTTTTAATTGGACTGGTGGTGGCCATATATTTTATAGTGAATTTACACGATATATTATAGTAAATTCACTATTTTTTATCAATAGTTAGTGAATAAAATAACGAATAATTGGCGGTATTTTCTGGACGAGGTTCGAACTGGCGCCGAGGGACAACGCCCGCAGGCGCAACTTTCCATTTCATCAAAAAGTGAAATTTGGCGGGGCACTCGGGTCTGGAACCACCAGATGCTAGGCAGTATAAGGGTTTTCAGGGGACTTTTCTAGGGCGGATTTTAGGCACATGGGTCGGGGTCGTACAATCGTTTCCTGCCCTTACCCTGTTTTAGATTTGTATACTTACGAAATTCACATCCGATACCTTCCCAATTTTCTGCCGAGAGCCGGATTGGTTTGTCCTCATATGTGATCTTGGTGGCTATGCCAAGAGAAGCCAATTCCTCGACTAACAATGAGGGGTCTTTCTGCCCGTCAAGCTTTTTAAAAGTCGTTAGCGCACCTGGGCCGATCGGAAATCTAGAAAATAAGTCAAGTTGTTGAGGGAACTGATATGCAACATCAATTAACACTTCAGTCCATAAAAATAAGAGATTATAGCCGAAGATTGGAATAATTGTTTGCACGCCGTCATATACAGATTTTCGATCCCATCTCTCTATTTCTTTGGCTACCCGGTTCATAATATTAGGCAGGTACTGTGTAATGAAAAGCTCTCTGGTGGGAGTTTTGCTTTTCAAGATGACGCTGACTGGAAACACATAAGGTGTTCCAAAGCGAGGTCGTGGAGAGGTGATCAGATTTTTATAAAGTATCTCGTTTTTTTGTTCATCAAATATCAGTAACCCAACCCTTGATACAGTTTCTGGTCTTGCCACCATTCGACAATAAAACATGTTAAGAAGCCAGAGTGGGAAATTGTTCTGCAGTGGACGTAGGAGCTTGTGGAACTGAATCGTCTGTTTATCCAGTTCACGAAAAATATTGCAAAAACGATAGCGCGATAAAACCGGATCACTAGTATAAGGTGGTTTGGCGCCAGATATTTTTTTCTCCCAAATATGTATCCGTTCGTTAATAAACCACCGGATTTCTTGGGGAATTTTATCGTTTCCATAACTGTGCTTTGAAGAAGAAGTGTGAAAACGCCAATGCCGATATAAAGTTTTTAAATTTTCGGGGAGTTCCATATGACGAATATATAAGCACACGGGTCATCCGATACTAAATAATAGTGGCGGTGGGGGTGGGATTCGAACCCACGTGCCCCTTGCGGGACCGATCGCTTTCGAGGCGATGCCGTTATGACCACTTCGGTACCCCACCAAACTTAACTGCTTAAATCCGATATTAAGCACTGTATAGTAAAATCATAACAAATTTTACCTCTAACAACAACTTTAAAAATACTAAAAGCTCTCTAGGCAAATCTAGAGAGCTTCTGCTTAGGATATCTTGGCCTTGTTTTAAGCAGCGTTTAGAATCACATAGCCTCCGGGATAATCGTTTAGCACCCTATTAACCTCCTTATAAAGAGAATGATCTTTATCGGTTAGATGGTCGTCGCTAGTAACGGGACCCCAACTATGGGTTATGTCGAGAGTAATATTTCCATAAGGGACTAACCTGATAATGTGTTGAGTATTACACTCCTCACACTGATATGTCCAACAACCGCCTCCTTCATGCTCATGGAAGCAATTCGCAGAAACGACTATTCCACAAGGGAGATTAACCAAAATATCAGATAGTTCAACAAGGGCTTGCATTTCACTTCCCTCCTCTTTCTTAGTTTGTGATATGTTATCTGAATTTCGATGATCCAATCCTCATCGAAATTAAAACTATAGCTAGTATAGCATAATTTTATAATTATGTCAAGGGGCTTTTGGCTTGGCTCTTCTTCGCCTGCAAAATCATAAACCCAATAATTAACCAAAACAAAACAGCTAAATCGTTTTTAAAATATGGCGTATCCACCAAACCATGAATAAGTATAACAATCATAGCAGCTATACTACTATAAATTATAACTGATAAATGATTATTATGTTTAAAGCCCGGCTTTAAACATTTAAGGCCTGTAAAGAAAAATTTGACAATAATTAAGAGAAATATAGCAAGGCCAACTAAGCCGAGTTCGAGCCACATGGCTAAAAATATATTATGTGGATATGGATGTGTCTCAGCTGAAATCAGCTCTCCTGTCTCGGGATGATAATACCTATTCTGATATGCTGGTGCTAGTCTTTGATACCCATTTAATCCCGCGCCTACAATTGGGGCATGTCTAATCATTGCTGCAGCGCCCTGCCAAATATTAATGCGCAATTGCCCAGATAAATCAGAAAATGTTGCTTTTTCTATAACATAACTTCTTGCGCCTGGCAATATTCCAATAATTATAATCAAAATTATTAAACCAGCTATTGTCCACTTTCTTGCCGATCTATATGCCAATCCTAAAAATACTATGCCAGTAAAAACGCCTAATAATGCCCCTTCTGATCGAGCCAATATTATCGCTGATAGCGATAATATAGTAACCAGTAACCCGTAACTAGTAACTAGTACATTCTTCTTGAGATAAGAAACTGCTTGACTAATTGCTAAGAGGATAATGGGGCCGAGATAGAGACCCAAAAAATTTGGATGAGGAAATGGGCCAGTTGCGCGCCATACTTGCGCCGCGCCCCATACTTCTGTGCTTAAAACCCCTCCGCCTACAAATTTTTGTAAAATTGCCCACACTGATATATACAAAGCAGAAAAACTTAATGCACCAATAACAAAACTTACATCTTTTTTTGTTTTAACCAAAGATAAAAATACTAATAATAACAATATTGGTTCAATAAAATATGCTTTCCAGATCCCGGCGGCTGAACGCAATTCCGGCGCTATAAATACTGCAATGGTTGCTATAACTATCCAGGCTAAAATCAACCATTGCCAAGTATAAGAGATGAGGGATTCCTCGTCCCGACTTTGTCGGGACTCGGAATGACAAAGAGGGGACGGAATGACAAGGAGGGTAAAATTTTTCGTATTTCGTAGTATATATATAACAAACAAAATCAAAATCATTACTTCCAGCAATGTTAGAGGAATAGAAAAAACCTGAAATCGAATTTGATAGGTTGGTAATAGTGCTAACAATAAAAATAAAGCATATTTTTGCCGAAACCAGGTCAAAACAATAAAAAATAAACTATATAATATTACAAAATAAATCATGCCTTAACAATTTCTTTAATGGTTTTTAAAGACAGGCCACCAAATACATACAGAAAAACAAAATAAACAATAATAGAGAGCAAAATAAGTAATAGTAAATGCGCGCCTGAAAAAAGATATAATGCAACACCCATTATCAAACTGGCAAACAATGCTTTTATAAAAATCTGAAATGATGGCAAAATACGTGTGGTGCGCCAGATAATAAAAATTGCAGGCGCCGTAACTAAGAATTCAGCAATAATCGTCATATATGCTGCGCCCCAATATGAATATTTTGGGATAAAGATCAAATACCCCACAAGAGCAATCATCGCGGCAACAATATAAAATTTAAGCATTATTTTTTGTTTTTCTAACGCAATAATGGTATATGTTGTTAAACTGCCTAAAAATATAAAGGCCGTGGCAAACACTAATACTTTTAACGGACCAGCGGAAATTGCAAACTCATTACCTGCGATTAGTATCATCAATGGTTTTGCTAAAAATAAGGTGCCAACAACTAAGGGGAGAATAAGTATGATAAAAAAATCAAATGATTTCTGATATATCCGTTTAAATCTACTCATATCTTTTTTCGCCCATGCATGTGCCAAGGGTGCTAACACCAGCCCCATAAAAATAGGAGGAAACATAATTAATGCTTCTAAAATTCGATATGCCGCACCGTAGATGCCAACTTCTTCAAAAGGTCTAAATAACGAAAGAATAATAGTATCGCCTTTAAAATAAATCGTGGTTAATATAATTGACAAACCAACTGGCCAGGTCTTTTTCAATATTGTGCGCCACAGACTAAGATCAAATTGCAATGATACAGGAATAAATTTGTAAACAAACATAAAAAGCAGTAAGAAAATAATGAAACCAGAGATAACCACTGCTGATAAAATTGATAAAAGCCCTAACTTAAGCCAGATTATGCCAATAATAAGCCCAACCAAACATACTCTCCCAATTACCTCAGCATATACGACATAGGTCATTTTTAATTTTTTTTGAAAAAATCCAGTAAAGAGCTGAATTAAAGACCCGAACAAAAAGGATAGGGCGGTGACGGCTATGCCGAGTTTAATAACATAGGTATATTGAGGAATGAAATACGCAATCACCATCCCTATTAATAACACCACAATACTTGCGATAATACGAAAGGTAAAAAAATTACCCACTAACTGCGTTTCATCTTCGGTTTTTTGAGAAAGCATGGTAATAAAAATCATATACAGACCCATATCAGAAAATATGGCAAAAACCTGAAGATATGCCATCACCGTTGTGAATTGTCCAAAACCAAGCTGACCTAAATATCGTGCAATCAAAGCAAAACTTGCCAACATTAAAAACAGGCTTATTCCCTTGCCCACAAAATGAATAGATGTATTTCGAGCAATTACTCTCGTAAGGTTCATAATTAAATGATATCAACAAAAACCACCTTTATCAAGTTATTTTTGTCATTCCGCCGAAATGTGGGATAACAAATGGGACGGGATGACAGAAGGAAGCAGGATGACAAGGGGAGAACAGCAAAAGATGATA
>JALLOP010000049.1 GCA_027718005.1 Patescibacteria group bacterium AH-259-L07
GGGCGGAAGCCCTATGGAGAACACAGTTCGCGAGCATTAGCGAGCGACTATGTTCTTTAACACCCGCCATAAATATACAAAAAAATCCTTACTGACATTGGCCAGAAGGATTTTTTGTATGTTTCATCTTAGATAAGTACAAGAAGCGCAGCAATAATTCCTATGATGTTTGTCACCATATCACCAAGTGTATCGGTTTTTCCCAAAGATTTGTCACCTATTTCTTTTGTTAATCCAATGGAAAACGTAGTTAAGGCGGCGACTATAAGGGAGGCAATGTCCGAGACTTTAAACGCCGCTAAAATGGTAAAAAATAGAAATACCAGTGTATAGCTAAATATAATATGAAGAAAATAATCCCATGGGTGGCCGCGTGGAAACGGAAGCGCACGATTAACAGCATTACTGATTTTCTGTATAAATTTTATCAATGGTCGTGCCTCCTGTTCTATGCTACTGATTTGTTGCCAAGCCTGAAATAAGTATAGGTAATGATGGTGATCGGGATATAAGCAATTGCACTGATAAACATTGAAAGTAATGCGCCAATTATTGTGATGGTTATCAGAAAATCAGTAAAAACGATGTAACCAATTGATTCTAACATGATTTCCTCCTTTTGTTTCGCCGTAGCTTTTTTACCCGCCGCAGCTTTAGCAAAGGCGGGAGCAAAGGCGGACCTTATTGTTCAACGAACACATTTATGAGATATAGTATATCATATTTATCTGCCCTTGTCAAGGTGAATGTATGTATTATACTAAAATAGTATGAAGCGTCCTAAAATTATTGTCATCTGCAACAGAAAAGGAGGAACAGGTAAGACAAATGTGGCAGTTAATTTAGCTGCCTATCTTTCATATTTTGGTAAAAATATTTTATTACTCGACATTGATCCCCAGGCAAATGCCACTTCAGGACTAGGAATAGGGGAGGATACTCAAGGAATCTACGAAGTATTAAGTCAGCAGATTCCTTTTGTTTCAGCAATGCGAAAAGTACGAGAGAATTTATGGTTTGTTCCTGCACAGGGAAATTTAGCTGGTGCTGATATTGAAATGGTAAATACTGAAAACAGAGAGTATCGTTTATCCCAGGCCTTAAATGAATTCTTACAAGAAAATGAGGCGCAGTATGGCCAGCCAATTGATTTTGTTCTTATTGATACGCCTCCTTCATTAGGACTGTTGACGGTTAATAGCTTGGTAGCTGCTGATTATACCTTGATTCCTGTTCAAACCGAATACTATGCATTGGAAGGGTTGACTCAACTTATTTCTACTATCCACTTAGTAAAGGAAAATCTTAAGCCAAGCTTAGATGTTTTAGGAGCTGTGTTAACAATGTATGATACCAGAAGTCGGCTTTCATCAGAGGTTTTTCATGAGGTTCATAAAAATTTTCCCTATCGTGTGTTTCGTACCGTAATTCCTCGAAATATATCGTTAGCCGAAGCACCAAGTTTTGGTAAAACCATTTTAGAGTATGCACCAGGATCAAAAGGTGCAAATGCATATCGGCGATTGGCCAGGGAGTTTCTCTTTCATCAACAGAATGATTAAAAGACGGATTTTTAATCTAGAAATAGACCTTAGAATTTCTAATGTCTAATTATCTAATTCCTAATAAATTTCTAATGCTTAAATTTCTAATGTCTAAAAAATTTTTAGAAATTAGGATTTTGGAATTAGGAATTGGAGCGAAGCCCCCCACTTGCGTGCAAGTGAGGGGGCGAAGCGACGCTTATGCCATTAGGTCGTGGGCTTGGATCATTGATTCCGCCTAAAATAATTCAAAAACAAACTGAGGAAGTAATTGCACAAACGGGCGAGCAGGTTTTACATATTCCTATTCATATAATTTCACCAAATCCAGAACAACCCCGAAAGCACTTTGGCCATATGGAAATGGAAGAATTAATGAATTCAATTAAAGAGTATGGCATTATTCAGCCTTTGATTGTAACCAAGATAGGAGAGAACGCGTATCAGATTATTGCCGGAGAACGGCGGTGGCGTGCAGCTCAAGTCTTAGAACTCGAGACCGTGCCTGCAATTGTTCGCTCAGTTAAAAAAAGCCAAAAATTAGAGCTGTCACTCATAGAAAACATTCAAAGAAAAGACCTTAATCCAATGGAGCGCGCCCGTGCCTATAGGCGGCTTATTGATGAATTTAATCTTACCCAAGAACAAGTTGGGAAAAAATTAGGCAAAGCCCGACCAAGTATTGCAAATACTTTGCGGCTTTTAACCTTAGATGAGGTAATTCAGTCTGCAATTGAACAAGAAAAAATAACAGAAGGACATGCCAAAGTGTTATTAACCGTTGAAGATGAAGAAAAACAAAAAGCATTACTAAAGCGTATTTTAGGCACAGGACTTACGGTGAGAGAAACTGAAAAACTCACCAAGGGAAAACGCATAAGGAAAAATATAGAATTAGATCCCCAATTATTAGAATATGAGCAAGAACTTTCACAAGTGTTAGATACAAAAGTAAAAATTATAAAATATGGAAAAAAATCAAAAATTACTATTGAAGCATACAGTGATAAAGATCTAGAACAAATAATCAAAAAGATAGTGAAATAGAAAAAGGGTAAGTTACGCAAGGTTTACTTACCCTTTTTTATTTCCTTGAAAGAAAACGTTAGTATATGTAGGCGAGTTGAATATCTGAAATTCTTTTTAGTTCTTGATCAATGTGATGGTACGCTCCTGTAAAAAGCAACCCAATTTCATTTTCTGGCAATGTCTGATTAATCTGACGGGCTACAAATTCATCTCTTTCTTTAAGAAGTCGATTTTTCTTCTGTTGATCTGGATCTACTCCTTTTGCTGCTTCATCCCACATCTGTTGTTCTTCTAAAATCAATATGATTGATTCTGTGCCGTGTAGGTGAGCCCCTTTTTTCAGTAACTTTTCAATAGCCACATATGGCGGCAGCCTCATCTCTATACGATAGTTGATAAGGTCGGACAAGGAGTTCGGCTTTTTAACTCTGTGAGGACATGCTGGGCATTGGAGGTAATCATTGTCTATCTCGTCCATAAAAACGGAGCGTTTCTCAGTTTTGGTAAAACAGTTTTTGCAAAGGTATTTCTCAACAGGGAGGCCGTCAACATAGATATGGAGCTTTTGGCAAACAGTAGGTGTATTGAATTTTTTTTCAACTACCGTATTTTGAAATCTCTGCCAAAATTTATTCACTTTTTCTCTATAAATTTTTTCAGTTTGGTGGCCCAATAGATTTAAAAAAGGTTGCTTCCAGGTGATTTCTTCTGGACTATGGGGTGGCTTGACATAATACAGCGTTCTCATGTTTCCCTCCTTTTCAAGGAACTTTTCTTCCTATTTTAAAGGATACATAATTTTTAAAACATTGTCAATCCACTTCAGGGTGATATCTTGTTGTATCGGAACTGGGTGAGGGACGGAGCGAGCGACTATGTTCACTTATCCCCAACAAATCCATTGACAAATTTTTGTGGTACGGTATACTAAAGGTACGTTCTTTATATCGTTAACAGTACAAACAAGAGGAGGTAGGAGATGAGAGAAGTCTACTTTGTCTATATTATCCACCAAGCTATTGAAGATTACGGGAAGTTAGGTTCTGCTCTTGCTCAACTTTATATAGCAAAACATGGGCAAAAGGCCTTTGATAAACTACAGAAAAAAATACGCGAGTATTGGGAGCTTGTGGAAGAAACAATAGATGAAAAGATTCCGAATGTAGAGGGTCTGATTATTTATCAAAACGAGTTTCCTGTAAGTGATCGTGAAAGAGTTTTGGCACATCTTGGTGAGATGCTTAAAGATTTTTCTGAAAGTTGCAACTTTAAATTGCTTAAAAAATTACTGGGCAAAGGTGCAATTCTTGAAGGTACAGAAGATGCGAATTTAGTAATGCGGCAATGGGAGATCGATCTACGCGTTGCTCAAACACCATCTCTAGAAGAGCAGCAACGAATTCGTGATGAAACTGCCGAGCTTACTCAACAAATAACAAAGAAACGAGATGTATCTATTGCTAAACGAATTAGAGATACCCTTCCTGAAGATGGAAAAGCAATTCTCTTCATCGGCAGAAGGCATGATGTCATTGCTGAATTAGCAAAATTTCCAGAAAAATTCTTAGTTACCGATCTTTAAGATAATCGTACGAGGAGGAAAAGAAAATTTCCCTACGGGTAAACCATAGGGAAATTTTAAGTAACAGTTGTGTTGAAGCCCGACCTCAACAGATTTCAAACGAATTTATTGTCCTCCTTGCAGATATATTACTTTAATATCAGAGATTTTTTTCAGCTCTTGATCAACGTGATGGTACGCTCCTGTAAAAAGCAGACCGATTTCATTTTCTGGTAGTGTCCGATTAATCTGTTTGGCAATAAATTCATCTCGTTGTTTTAATAACAGGTCTTTTTCTTGCTGAGTTGGAGCTATTCCCCTTGTTTGATCCAATCTCTGGATTTCTTGTAAAAGTAATGGTAGTGAATCTGTTCCATGAACTATCGCCCCTTTTTCTATTAATTTTTCAATAATCAGATATTGAGGAAGTTTCTCATCTATATTCAGTTTGACCAGTTCGGGTATATGGCTTTCTTTTGGCCCAATTCTTCGATCACATTGTGGACATTGTATTTGACCATCTCCTATCTCTTCCATAAAGTATTGTTTTTTTGTTTTTTTAAAGCACTCTTTACAGTAATAATTACTCTGTGCTTGCAGTCCGTCAAAATAGATATGGAGCTTCTGGCACGTTTCTGGTGTATTGATCTTGTTGTCAATCATTTCTTCACGGATTGCTTGCCAAAACTTTTCTACGTTCTCCCGGTAGATTTCTTTCGCTTGAGGGTCGTAATGTTGCTCTTCTCTCTCTAAAACAGGTTGAGCAGAACTGCCTATTTCCTCCAGACTGTGTAAGGTAATGCTGACATAATACAGTTTTCTCATGTTTTTCCTCCTTGCCCGCCAAAGTTCCTTCGAAATTTATGCGGGCTTGTTTTGGAACGTTAGTAATCCCATTACGTTGCGTTCCTCTGAAACGAACGTTTTCCTTATATCTAATAATAAACAATTTTTTAAATGTTGTCAACCCCGTGCACCCCGCGCATCACCCCGCGCATCACCCCGCGCATCCCGTTGACACCTTGTGTTATCCACCCCCCACTTGGGTCCGTGAATAAGGCCCTGAATAAAGATGATCTCAATACATCTGTTCATAGTCCAAGTGGGGGGTTATCCACAACAGAGCGCTTGACATAAATTTTTAACCTGCCTATAATAAAGATGGTTTTAAGTGTTCTTTTATAACAAGGAGAGAAACAAGATGAGTCCAGATGAAAAAAAGATACTTTTCTTTATTCAAGAGAATGGCGATGAAAACGGTGAAGTATCCCAAGGAAAAATATGCAGGCAATTTAATATTTCCGGCGGCTATCGGGACCTGGTCCTCAATCCCCTCAAGGCCAAGGGAATTGTAAAGAAACGTCATATTATGTGGAGCCTTACCAAAAAAGGCGAAGATAGTCTTGCTATATATAAAAAATGACGCAAAAAGAAAACTAAAGAAATTGTATGCTTTCCTGATTCTAAAAATCCCTTTTGGGTAAACCAAGAGGGATTTTATTTTTCTCTTTTTATGAGCAGAAAATTGAGCAGATTTTACTGAGTCTTTGGAAGCTTGAGTTCAAGGACGCCATTTTTGCAAGAGAGGCTAGCTTGCTCAACATAACATGTGTCGAAGTCAAACCTCAACAGATTTCAGGGATCAATAAACTAAAAGGGTAAGTTACGCAAGGTTTACTTACCCTTTTTCTCTTTCGTAGTAGGGGATTTTATTTTTTCGAACGAGACTTTCAAGATACCATTTTTAAGAAATCTGGTGAACCCTTGTCCAACTGAATCAGGCAAAGGAATTGACTTTTCATATTTTCTATTAACCCTCGTGGCTTTAATAATCAGGCATCCATTTTCGATGGCAACAGAAATACCTTCGTCATCCACGCCAGGTAATTCAATAGTAACGAGCACTTCATTTTCTTCATCATAAATATCACTGATCGGCTCTTGAACACCATCACCTGCTGAATCTTTTTGTTTTGGAGTTTCAAACTCGATCACTCCGTCCCACGACCCTCTACCGTCTGACCATGGAGTAGCACCTTTAATGTTTGAGATCCCAATTCCTCGTCCTTGAGTTCTGAATCTCATTGAATCTATGCTTCCCCGAAAACGGACCGAAGGTCCAGCGCTCGGAATTCCGAGTTCTCTTCCACACTTTGTACACTTTAATTTAGTGCCGAAATCGCGCAACCAACGCGATATTCCTTTTTCCCAGCAAACTTTACAGCGCATGTTTGTTATGAGAGGCGTTTTATTATCTTCTTCAGGCATTTTATTGTCCTCCTTGTAGATAAACTACTTTAATATCTGAAACGAACGTTTTCCTTATATCTAATAATAAACAATTTTTTAATTGTTGTCAAGGCGGTGGATGTGGATAACAGTGGACAAAAAAAGGGCCCTTTTTAGACCCTTTTCTACGTTATTTCTTTTGAATTTTTATCCGCAAAATACCGTTCTTAAAAGAAGTTGTGAATTCCTGACTAACGGTTGCAGGCAAAGAAATTGACGTTTCATATTTCCTTTCCCCCGTTGTTTCAATGGTCAGATTTTTATCTTCCAGATTGACAGAGATGTCTTTTTTGCTTATCCCGGGCAATTCAGCAGTAACGACCACTTCATTTTTTTCATCAAAAACATCAGTAATCGGTTCTTTAAGGGCAGGCTCTGATTCCTTTTTAGTTGTAACCACCGGCTTTGCCGTAAATGATTCTTTTGAGAAACCTGTACCTTCCGTTGATTCTCCAAATCTACGAACATTAGCAACGTTGCTGAAAACAGCTTTTTTGCCGCCGATCTCTATTTCTTGTACTCCTGAACCCTGGAGTTTTGTGACCAGATCGAATATGCTTTCTATAATAGTGCCCACACCGCCACCAATACTACCTATGTCGGGAGGTGCAAGATTGGTAAAGTCTCCGCCGGCATCAATGTCTATATATTTACTGAGATCTACACCTTCTTTTTTTAATTGGGCTAAATCCTTTTTTGTTTTTTCCGCTTGATCAGAAGGAACCTTTCCACTTTTAAGTAAATCTTCAAGCCATGCTAAAAGATCCTTTTTCTCGTTGCTCATTTTTTTTCTCCTTTCTTGTTAAGAGCTACAAGTATAAAAATAACATAGATATAAATTTTGTCAACCCCGTTAGAAACAATGCCTGTGGATAACTAAACAAAGCTTATTCCCATAAAAAGGTTTACTCCGTTATTGGGGATAACTTATAGAACAAAAAGCCTCCTTGTAGTAGGAAGCTTTTTTATAATTTGGCAACAATTTACAGTGCTATTGCTTCTTCGGATTCTTGAAAATTTTTTCCAGAGCCTCGTCAAAATGTTTCTGCCTAATCTTGAGCTTTTTCAGATTCTCTCTGGCGTCTTCAACTTCTGGGGATTTACCCAAATATTCTCGAGTAGCCGTCCTCACCGCTCCCTCGCAGACAGCTTCAATATCAGCTCCGGTTTTTCCCTCCATCTCTTCAGCAAGCCCCTTGAGATCAACGTCTTTAGCCAGAGGCTTATCGCGTGTATGAATCGTAAAGATTTCCACTCGTGCTTCATAATCAGGTATTGGCAGCTCTAACTGGATATCAAGACGGCCTGATCGAAGCAGAGCTGGTTCAATAATTTCTGGTCTGTTCGTTGCGCCAAGGACAGTGACTCCTTGCAAGACTTCAATTCCGTCCATTTCAGTCAAAAGTTGGCTGACCACTTTTTGGGTTGCGCTGCCTGAAGCTTGTTCACTACGTTTAGGAGCAATAGCATCAATTTCATCAAAGAAAAGGATGCAGGGCGCGTGCTGTTTTGCAGTTTTGAAAACCTCTTGCACGCCTCTTTCTGACTCTCCCGGGTATTTATTCATCACGTCAGGCCCTGTGACCGAGATAAAATTGATTCCGGATTCTTTGGCCATGGCTTTTGCTAACAGTGTTTTTCCTGTTCCTGGTTTACCAGATAGAAGAAATCCTTTCGGTTGCTTACCATGAGTGTGATCAAAAACAAAAGGATATTTTAACGGCCATTTAATAGTTTCTTCTAATAATTCTTTTGACTCAACGAGTCCGCCTATATCATCCCATGAAACATCAGGCGTGTCAAGACCCCACTCTCGTAAGCCCGACGGATTAACATAATGAAGAGCTGTCATAAAGTGATCCCATGTTACTTCCATCGCAAGCAATTCTTCATCAGGGATTTTGGCTAAATCAAAATCAACATCCGGAATAAGAGTCCGTATCGCAGCCATGGCTGCTTCTCGACACAGTGCTTCGAGATCTGCTCCTGTATATCCATTCGTCTTCTTCTTTGCAAGCTTACCCACATCAACATCATCAGCTAACGGCATAGCTCGTGAGTGAATTTCAAGAATTTTGAATCTTCCCTTTGGAGAAGGAATGGGGATACATATTTCTCTATCAAATCTTCCCGGCCTTCTGAGTGCTGGGTCAAGAACATCAGGGATATTCGTGGCTGCAATAACGATAACGTCACCCCGATCTTTTAGTCCATCCATTAAGACTAAAAGTTGTGATACCACTCTTTTTTCAAGCTGTTTTTCTCCGCCCAAAGCTTCTCTTTTAGGGCCGATAGCGTCAAATTCGTCAATAAAAATTATGGCTGGAGCATTTGCTTCAGCTAGCTCAAAATATGCTCTCAATTTCGCTTCGCTTTCTCCGTAGTATTTGGCCATAATTTCAGGCCCGCTGAATTGTAAGAACTTCGCGCCGCTTTCGTGGGCTACTGCTCGAGCAATCAACGTTTTTCCACAGCCAGGCGGCCCATGAAGAAGAACTCCTTTCGGGGCATCAATACCCATTTGGTCAAATACTTTAGGATATTTTAAGGGAAGTTGGACCATTTCCCAGATGCGCTCGATCTGTTTATCTAATCCACCAATATCTTCATAAGACGTAATTTCACTTCCGACAGCTTTACCACCGCCTCTTATTTTTATTTTCGTCTTAGCATGAACTCCTACTGGTCCTTCGGGGCGAGTTTTTACCACGGTAAAACCTTGAGAACGGGTTCCGGCGAGCGTAATTCCTAAGTGATCTCCTTTAATAAAACGCAAGGATTCTAGTTTACTCTTGAGATATCTGGTGCTTATCTTTTTAAGCGCTTCGGTTGGGCCCACAGGAGTAAGAACAACTTCATCTGCCAATTTATGAGAAACTTTTCTGACCTCTACTTTCTCATTAAGGCCGGTTTGGGCATTTTCTCGGGTGAATTTATCTAACTGGATAATCCCTTTTCCTCGGTCTTTTATCTGAGTTTGGTGCACTTTATCAACGGTCGTTCTTTTACCTTTAATTTCTACTGTATCACCGGTTTCGACATTAATTCGTTTCATCTCGTCAGGGTCAATTCGGGCAATTCCTCTCTCTATGTCTTTCTGTTGCAATACCTCGGCTACCTTAAGCGTTAGCTTCTTAACGGTCTTTTTTCGTTGTGCCATTTTTTTTACCTCCTTTGTAAGGTTCTTTTATCCTTATTAATAAGGATAATTGATCTATATAATTTGTCAACCCCCCTGCTGTGGATAAGTCAATAGCGTAGATTTACTCTATTTTAGAGTAAAAAAGCCCCTAGCGATTTTCGCCCAGGGCTTTTAAATATATAGATTACTCTTTTTTCTTGATGTCATCGACTCTTTTGAACGAACGTTTCAACATTCTTATTCTTATCCACCACGCGAGTGCAAACAGATAGCCGCGGAAAATAGTACAGAGTTCTCCAAGATAATAATCAGCCATCTGCCAGGGGTTATCTGATGTAAGGGAAAATTTCTTGACCCCAGGATGAGTGAAACAATACCACTTAAGATAGAAATTAAAAAATGGCGTCCGATAACGACCTTGAGCATGGCCGAGTTCGTGCCAAAAAGCCTTTTCATCTCCACGAGGTACCCATATCAGACGATCTACCGGAAAGGTTCCTGCTGCTTCTCCCGGAGGAGCTTGTGCTACCCGCCAGTTATAGTAGGCCGCAATGTGCTCCATTTCATCCCAGCTCGGAGACCAGCCCTGTCGTGCCAGCCATACAAGTATAGAGCGAATTTTTTTCATTATTTCCTCTCTTTTTATGAAAAGAACCCTTTATTACTTTAGATAATACCATAATTCAAAGAAAAAAACAAGCCCACTACAGCTTT
>JALLOP010000005.1 GCA_027718005.1 Patescibacteria group bacterium AH-259-L07
GGGGAGCTTCAAAAATTGGCAGGCGGAGTGGCAGAAATTGAGAAAATTGTCAGGGAGAAAGCACCTGAAAAACTTGAAGAAATAAAACTGGAAGCAGAACCTGTTAAAATACAGGCAAAAAGGAAAATTGTTGTTAAGTCGGAAAAGGGTGAAGTTGAACAGGCCGAAGCAAAAACAGGGTTTAAGCCGAAATCCAAAAAGATAACATCCAAAGAATAATATGGCTGATGATATTAAAAAGGTTGTTGCAAAAGTTGCTCAGCAATCTGCGGCAGTAGAAAAGAAACCCGAGGAGCTGATGCAGCTTGTGGTGTTTGAGTTGGACAAAGAAGAATATGCGGTTCCGATTATTGATTTGAGAGAAATTATCAAGATTCCAGAGATTACACCGATTCCTAATGCTCCGGAATTTATCCGTGGTATATTGAATTTACGGGGAAAGATTGTTGTGGTAGTTGACTTGGAAAAACGTTTCCACTTGGTACGGGAGAATAAGATTGCGTCTCAACATATTGTTATTACTGAAGTCGGTGAAAACATATTTGGGATTATTGTTGACGAGGTGGCAGAAGTATTGCGAGTGCCAGTGACGAGCATTCAGCCTGCCCCCGCATTGGTTTCGTCAAAGATTCATCACGAATATCTGAAAGGTGTGGTTGTGCTGGATGCTAAAGAACCAACAAGAGAGCTCTCCGAAGAGGAGTGCAGAGAACTGCTTGCGGCGCACCAGACCAAGAAACCTTCCGGAAAGTCCCCGAAGGACAAGCCAACGGGGCAGGCCCGCACCCGATTGTTGATTTTGCTTGATCTATCAAAAATGCTGCAGGAGAAAGAATTGCTGGAGCTTGGATCGCAAGTGAGCGATGTTACAAGTGATAAGAGGTAAAGATCGATGAATAGCTTTCTAGTTTTCTAGGACTAAGAAGCCAGAAAGCTAATAAGCTAACAAGCTAAACCTATGGAATTCAAAAAAGAAACATTACAAAAAGCGGCTGATGACGGCTCGCAAAAAGTTGCTGAAGCGTTTTCTAAGCTTTCGGGGTCTGAAGTTCAGGCCTCTGTTTCTAAAGTAGAGACAGTGCCGCTTCAGGTTTCGTTGATCCGCATTAAGCCGCCTGGAGGGCGTGCAGTTGTTGTGTACGCGCAATTGCTTTCAGGTGTGGGAGCGTCACTTTTGATTATGTCGCGAGAAGACGCGCTTGTGCTGGTTGATCTTTTAAATCAGCAGCCAGTTGGTACCACAGGAATCTTGAAGGATATTGACCGCTCTGCTATCAAGGAGACGCTTAATATTCTTTCCAATTCCTACATGACGGCTCTTTCCGAAAGCGCCAACCTTGAACTGAGGCTTGGAGTGCCCAACATGATTACTCCGGCAAGGTTGGAGGATATTGTAGAAACGCTTTTGGAAAAAGGAGCCAGTGAAGACGATATTGCTGTTATCTTTGAGACAATACTTGTGATTACTCAACACAAAGTAAAAGCAAGTTTGTATCTTATGTTTAATGAAAGATTGGTCGAACTCATTAAAGAGTAAATGGCAGCTGGAAAATCGATTTACGAATTACAAGTTACAAATTAATAATTACAAAACATATGGACAAAAATATTAAAATCTTAATAGCGGATGACTCGGCATTTATGAGGAAAGTGCTCAAGGATATTCTTGCGGGAGCAGGATTTTCTAAGTTTGTTGAATGCGGCGATGGTAAGGAGTGTTTGGCGAAGTATGAAGCAGAAAAGCCGGGCTTGGTCTTGCTTGATATTATCATGCCAGTGGTGGATGGCATGGAGGTTTTAAAGAAAATCGGCACTGCGGTAAAGGTGTTAGTTATTAGTGCGGTAGGACAGGATAAAATTATCGAGGAGACAAAACAGCATGGCGCTGTTGGATACATTGTGAAACCCTTTGATCGAAAGAAGGTGATTGACGAAATTACGAAAGTTCTTTCGTAATTTCAAATCCTAAACCTTAAGCCCGAAATCCTAATTTATGGAAAAACAACCAAAAATTTTAATCATTGACGATGCAGAGTTCGCTCAAAGAACTATGGCTGAAGCGTTGGGGAAAGCAGGATTTGTTGATATTCTTCGAGCAAAGAATGGCAAAGAAGGTAGGGAGTTATATAACAAGCACCGTCCAGATGTAATTCTTTTGGATTTGATTATGCCAGAGATGAATGGTTTAGAGTTTCTTAAAAGTGTAGATACCAGCAAGGTGTATATCATTGTTATTACCGCGGTAGATCAAGATGCGCAAAGGAAGGAAGCGCTGGCATTGGGCGCAAAAGCATACATAACAAAGCCCTTTAAAGAAGAGGAGATCATTGAAGCAGTAAAAAGCGTTGCAGAGAGCTTGTAGCTTATAGCCCCGAACTAATTCCGCCTTCGGCGTAATAGTACGGGGTAAACTTTCAGCTTGATGTTCGGGCTATAAGCTATAAGCTCTTTTATTTAACGATTAGAGATAAATGGGAAAAAATAACAATACAATTAAAGTGCTAATTGTTGATGATTCGTTCTTTATGCGCAAGCTCTTACGTGAGCTTTTGAATTCCGATGCTGAAATTGAAGTTGTGGGGGAAGCAAAAGACGGGGTTATGGCAATTGAGGAGGCGGCGCGGCTTAAGCCCGATGTTATTACAATGGATTATAATATGCCGAAGATGGATGGGGCAGAGGCAACGGAGAAGATTCTGAGTGGTTCCGAACCACTTCCTGTGGTTATCATGCTTTCTGCGTATGTGCGAGAAGAGGCGGAAGAAGCCTTTAAAAGCTTACGCGCTGGCGCAGTTGATTTTGTTTTGAAGCCGTCTGGCGAGCTTTCTTTGGATATTGATAAAGTGAAGCAGGAAATCATCACCAAAATTAAAGTAGCGGCAAGAGCGCATGTACGAAAACATAAAGTATTAAAAATTAAAGCGCGGAAGAAAAAGCCAAGAAAAGAGACGGCGGCAAAGGCAGTCATAATTGGTGCATCCACGGGAGGGCCGCCTGTGGTAGAAGATATTATTGCCGGCATGCCTTCTAATTTTTCTGCGGCGGTGCTCGTAGTGCAACATATGCCAGAACATTTCACCAAGACCTTTGCCGAGCGGCTTAACAAAGTATCTAAAATTCCTGTAAAAGAGGCAGAGGAAGGCGATATTATTAAGGCTGGTCGGGTATTTATCGCGCCGGGAGGATATCACATGAAGATTGAAAAAATGGATACCGGCAAGGTTTTTGAAAACGTTGTCCACCTCACCAAAGAACTGCCAAAACATGGCTTGAGGCCCGCAATTGATGTTTTGATGTTCTCCGCGGCCCACAGTTATGTCAATCAGACTATCGGCGTGGTTTTAACGGGAATGGGCGATGACGGCAGAGAAGGTATGCGAGCCATAAAAACTGTTCATGGCCATACTATTGTTCAGGATCCAGAGACCGCAGTGGTGGATTTTATGCCCAAAGCAGTTATTGAAGAGGGGTTGGCAGACGAGATATTGCCGCCTAGCGAAATCGCTGAAAAAATTATTGAATTGAGCAAAAAATAAAACCATGGTTGATTTATCAAAATTTAAAGATTTGTTTATATCGGAAGCCGAAGATAATTTGCAGAAATTAAATGGTAACCTTTTGGCGTTGGAAAAAAACCTGCCTGCCGGCAGGCAGGGCCAGAGCAAGAAATTACTGGATGAGTTGATGCGGTCTGCTCACACCATGAAAAGTTCATCTGCCACGATGGGGTACAAAAAAATGGCATTTTTGACGCATGTTTTGGAGGATATATTTGATCATGCGCGAAACGATGAATTAAAAATTACGCCTAAAATTATAAATGAACTTTTTAAGACAGTTGATATATTGGAAAAATCCCTAGCGTCGGTTAAGAAATCCGGCGAGGAGTTAAATGTTGACACCCAGGCACGCAAGTTAAAGAAGCTAACGGGGGTTACAACAGAAGGGGTAGGCAAATCTCCTAGGACTCCTGAAGAAAAACCTGCAACACAGAGAGCACAGAAGCCAGTAGAGGACACGGAAACCTCAGTGCCTTCTGACGATCTCAGTGCCCTCAGCGTTGCAAAAATTGATCACATCAAAGTTCCGGTCGAGAGGCTTGATAACCTTATGGACTTAATGGAAGAGCTGCTTATTGATAAAATGAGATTGGAACAATTAAAAAATAAGACTCCGGAATTAGAAGGAGTTGTCGAACATCTTAGCCGGCTTGTCTCCGACATTCAGTATCAAGTTATGCAGGCGCGGCTTGTTCCCGTAGAACAGATATTTGCTCGCTTCCCGCGCATGGTTCGTGATCTGGCTCAAGAACAAAAGAAAAAAATTGGGTTTGGGATGACTGGCGGAGAGATGGAGCTTGATCGAACAATCGTTGATAAGTTGGGAGAGCCGTTAGTTCATCTTTTGCGGAATGCCGTCGATCACGGAATAGAAAAAAGCGGAACTATTAATCTACAAGCAAAAAGAGAAAAAGATTTTGCCTTGATCATGGTTGAGAATGATGGGAAAAATATAGATTTTGAAAAAGTAAAACGAGCGGCAGTTAAGAGGAATATTGTAGACGCAAAAGAAATAGAATCTCTGAGCGAGAATCAACTTATAAATTTACTCTATCATCCTCGTCTTTCTACGAAAGACAAAGTTACTGAAACATCGGGCCGAGGTGTGGGGTTAAGCGTTGTGAAGAGTTTTGTGGATCAGATTGGAGGGAGAGTAACCGTTGAATCTCCAATTACAGACGGTGGTACCCGTTTCACCTTAGAGCTCCCGCTGACGCTTGCCATTATTAATTCTCTTCTTGTTGAAGTGCGGGATACCCTATTTGCTATTCCATTTTCTAGTATAGAAAGATCGGTTGATATCCCCCAAGGAGATATAAAAAGTATGGCTGACCAGGATGTGGCAGTAGTGGATGGAGTGGATGTGCCGCTTGTCTATCTTCATAAAGTATTTAATTTAGCGTTTAGCGCTGAGCATTTAGCGGATAATAAAAACAAAACCAAAAAGATCATAAACCCTAAATCATCTACGTTAACCGCTGTATTAGTAAAGCGAGGGAAAGATATTGCGGGTATTGTCATTGATAAGCTTATTAATGAGCAGGAAATTATTGTCAAACCACTCCCTTCTGTTCTTAAAGGCACAAAAGGGTTTTCGGGCTCAACTATCTTAGGAGATGGGAGGACAATACTGATTTTAGATTTTGTGTCATTGTTAGAAGACAGGTCGAAATTAATTAGGACAAGCTAATTTAATTGCAAATTGCAGATTGCAGATTTTAAATTTGCAATCCGCAGTCTAAAATTTGAAATTATGGAACACTTAACAGATTTTGAACGAGACCAACTCATAGAGGTGGTCAATATTGGTGCAGGCAATGCTTCTACCGCATTGTCTCAGATGGTTGAAAAAAAAATCACAATACACGTTCCCGATGTGTTTGTGGACAGAGTTGAAAGAGTGCCGCAGTTTTTTGGCGAGACAGAAAAGATTATGACGGTGGTATTGCTGAAGCTTTTAGGAGATGCTCCAGGGATCATGCTTTTGATGTTTCCACCTGAAAGCGCGTTAAAGCTTGCCGGGCTTTTAACTAAACAGCATAAGAAGAACATCAAAGTTTTAGACGAGCTTGATCGCAGCGCTTTGAGAGAGGTTGGTAATATATTGTCTGGCGCCTCCATGACAGCATTATCCAAGTTTTTAGACCTGAATGTACTTCAATCTGTGCCCGACGCCGCGACTGACATGCTGGGCTCGGTGGTTGATACGGTTCTTGCAGAGATTGGCAAGGAATCAGATATTGTGCTGGTATTCAAGGTTAATTTCAGTATTGAGGGCGAAGACATTGATGGGCAGTTATTTTTTCTCTTTGATCCGAAGGCAACCGCAAAGATTTTAGAAGCAACAAATAAAGTAGTAGGCAGGAAATAAGCATGTCTAAAATTATTAATATTAACATGGGAGAGATGGCTGTTGGCCACAATGATACTCGCATAAAAACGGGGAGTATCGGGTCCTGTGTTGTTGTTGTGTTGTATGATGGTGAGGCAAAAGTGGGCGGTATGGCTCATGCGATGCTTCCGACAAGAAAAGAACGGAAGACGGATGTGGTTAGTGAGGCGCGGGCTAATATCAATATCAATGTGGCAGAAGCTGTGGCAAAGTATGTCGATGAATCGGTTGATCGATTAGTAAAAGAGATTGAGAAAATTGGCGGCAAGAAAGAGAGACTAAAAGCAAAGTTGATTGGCGGTTCAAGTATGTTTAGGGTCTTGAGCGGGGATAAGCACGGGATTGGTTATCAAAATATTGAAGCAGCAAAGCGACGCTTACAGGAGCTCGGAATTCCAATCAAAAGCGAAGAAACTGGTGGTACAGTGGGGAGGTTAGCCGAGCTCAATTTAGAAAATGGTTTGGTAGAGGTATCAACAAAAATGTGATAACTATGAAGGTTCTAATAATTGATGAAATAAAGAAAATCTCCTATAGCACGCGTGCAGTTTTTTAATTCTGGGAAAGGAGAAATTTTTATCAATAACAGGAGTATAAAAGATTATTTTCCTGTATTTGAGCTGCAAAAGTCAGTGACATCACCGCTTGTTCTATTAAGTCAAGATAAAAAATTTACCTTTAGAATAAGGGTTCATGGCAGTGGTATTCGAGGACAAGCCGAGGCAGTACGATTGGGTATTGCACGTGCGTTATCAGAATTTAATCAAGAATGGCGAAAACCATTAAAAACAGCTGGCTTTCTTCGCCGTGATCCACGTAATTAAAGAGCAAAAAAAGCCAGGCCTTAAACGCGCCCGCAGAGCCACACAATGGCAGAAGCGTTAGAACCATCAAAAATAAAGGAATTAGAATACAACGTCCTTATTGGACGTTGTATTAAGTTATCCACAGCTCTATAGTTGACAGCACTATATTATTTCAGTATAATATGAAAGTTAAGTAAACAAAAATAACTATGAAACTATTAACGCCAAAACAAAAAGTAGTACTCCAGGCTATTAAAAAATTTTTTGCCGAGAATGGGAAAATGCCAACCATAAGAGAACTAAAACAAGAAACGGCCAAACTGGGATTGAAGTTCAAGAGCTTACGAAGTGTATTCCTATACCTTAATGCGCTCGAAGAAAAAGGATTTATTAAAAGGAGTTCTCGAGATAAGGGAATTGAAGTAATAGATCATGCCAAAAAGAATTTTATTACTGTACCTGTCTTAGGCATGGCTAATGCTGGCAGGCCAACATTTTTTGCCGAACAGAATGTTGAGGGGTATTTAAAAATTTCTAAAAAACTGATAAAGAGTAAAGATATTTTTGCTATTTCTGTTTCTGGCGACTCCATGAACTTATCCAAGATACATGGTAAAAAAATTAGAGAAAATGATTTTATCCTTGTTGATCCTCGTGTTAAAAATTTTAACAATGGCGATAAAGTCTTAACCGTTATTGATGGCTTGGCCACCGTAAAAGTATTTAAAAAGATTGATAATCAAATGATTGGGTTATTTCCTGAATCGACAAACAAAAAGCATCAGCCAATTTATTTAACGCCATCAGATGATTTTATCATTAATGGCAAGGTGATAGATGTGTTAAACGGTTAGCTTAGGTTTTAAAATATTGAAAAGTGATGTAAAATATAGATGTTTGATAAAATGTTATACAACATTAATTAATTTTTATGGCTAATTTTAATAACAAAAACACAACAGAGCAAGAAACAGTCAACCGTTTTTCTAATAGCGTACAAACTCGTCTATTTGATTTATTGGAAGCTGAAAAGTCTGATCACGAATTAAGCGCAAAAAAAATACAAGAAAGCTATTTTTATATTCCACAAATAAAGGAGAATCTTCATCAATTACAAAATCGTAGATATATCGGCAGTAAACACAGGTTGATAAAGTGGATTTTTTCTATTCTTGAAAAAGAATGCGAAGGAAGTGATTCTTTTGCTGACATTTTTTCTGGTACAGGAGTCGTATCTGCCGTTGCGGCAAGACATTTTGGAAAACTTATACTAAATGATTTTCTTTATTCTAATTATGCAATTTATCAAGCTTTTTTTGGGAATGGTAAATGGAATAAAGATAAGGTTTATAATATCATCAAGGACTACAACAATATTTATGGCGGAGATTTAGAAGATAATTATTTTTCTAAACATTTTGGAGGTAAATATTTTAGCAAAACTTCATCTAAAACCATCGGGTTTGTTAGAGAAAATATAGAGAGAAATAAAAATAATTTAACAGTTAGAGAATATTATATTCTCATTGCATCTTTATTATATTCAGTTGATAAAATAGCTAATACTGTTGGTCATTATGATGCATATTTTAAGAAAGATTTTATTGAAGATATTTTTTTTATAAAACCGATAGACCCAATAGATGTAGGAAGAGTTTCAATTTTTAGAGAAGATACGAATCTTTTAGTAAAGAAAATTAAGGCCGATATTATATATATTGATCCACCATATAACTCGAGGCAGTACAGCAGGTTTTATCATGTACTAGAAACTTTGACTAAGTGGGATAAGCCAAAATTACACGGCGTGGCACTAAAGCCAGATCCTGAAAACATGAGTGATTATTGTAGGGTGCAAGCAGGGTGTAGATTCGCTGAATTAGTGCGAGATGTTGACGCTAAATATTTAGTAGTGTCATATAACAATACTTACAATTCAAAAAGCAGTTCATCGAAAAACAAAATTACGCTTCAGGAAATTAGAGATATTCTTGTGACAAGGGGAGAAACCAAAGTCTTTGAAAAAGATTACAAACATTTTAATGCGGGCAATACAGATTTCGCTAATCATAAAGAATATCTTTTTGTAACTAAGGTTAACCATGAATAGTAATATAAGAAGATCCCCACTATTTTATGTTGGAGATAAATATAAAATAATGGATCAATTAATAAATTTATTTCCTAAAAAAATAAATAATTTTTATGAGCCTTTTGTCGGGGGCGGAACTGTATTTTTGAATATTAATGCCATAAAATATTACTTGAATGATATAGATAAAAATTTTATAAATATACATAAATTTTTAATCAGAAGTTCGAGGAACTCAGGAAAATTTTTTAAAAGTGTTGAAGGGATAATATATAAGTATAATTTATCCAGATCTTACAAAGAGGATATAGTGTCAGATGCATTGAAGAAAAGATGGAAAAAAACTTATTATGCACGATTTAACAAAAAAGGTTTTGGTAGATTGCGAAAATGTGTTAATAAGAATAAAAAAAAAGATCCATTAATTTTGTATATTTTACTTATATATGGCTTTAATAGGATGCTGAGATTTAATGATGATGGAAAATTTAATTTGCCTGTTGGCAATGTAGATTTTAATAAAAATGTTATTAACGCTCTAGATAATTATTTTGATGCTGTAAAAGATAAAAAGATAATATTGACTTCAAAAGATTTTAGAGCTTTTTTTCTAGAAAAAAAATATTATAAAAATGATTTTATTTATTTTGATCCCCCTTATTTGATAACAGCTAGTGAGTATAATAAATATTGGGATGAGAAATCAGAGTCTGATTTATTAAATTTAATCAGTAGGTTAGATAAAAGAGGTGCTAAATTCGCCCTGTCAAATGTAACACATTATAATGGGAATAAAAATGATTTACTGATTAATTGGATGAAGAAATATAAGGTACATGAAATAAAAAGTAATTATATCAATTACCATAATAATAAAGAGAAAAAAATTAGGGAAGTACTGATTGCTAATTACTAGAGTTATGCAAAAGAAGGCGATATATAAACCATTATTATTTACAACCACAATTAGAAGCCCCAGAAGGGTGAAAGGCTTATTAAATGTGCTTAGTCAGTTTGATGGGAAAATATTAAGTAATGCTCTGGCTGGAAAGATAATGGGAGAGATTATAAAATATGGTCTTTATAGGCCAACCAAGGGTGTCACTATCGAGATAGAGAGAAAGTGGGGAGCAAAAAGAATCTCCGAAAAGTCTACAATCGGCATTGAGTTACTATCTGATAAAGAAGCTCTCCGCTTATTAGAAAAAAATCCGCAGGATCATAAGGAGGCGGGCTTTGAGCGTGGGTGGCCCTCGCGGTTTGCTACAATTTTTGATTTTGCGAAAGAGTTGGGATTCGTTTATTTCTGGATAAGGGAACCCATTAAATTTTCGAAAATTGGATTGAGGTTGGCTCATTCCATAAAGATTAAGATAAAAGAGAACAATATTTTGGTTGCTGAACCTCATCCAGAGTTTGAACAACAGGCGTTTTTAAACGCTCTCGCCAAGTCACAAAGAAATAATCCATTCGTGAGGGTTCTAAATGAAAATGTGCCTTTAGTATTACTGCTTAAGGTCATCAAGAAATTAAACGCTGATAAAAATTTTAATAATGCTGGCATTTCAAAACTTGAACTCCCTTTAGTTATTTATTGGAAGGATAATGATACAGAAAAATTGTATCTAAGGATTAAAAAATTGAGAAAGAATTTTGGTTATTCTCCAAGCTGGGAGACTATTTCCGATATTTGTAGAGATGAGATAATGCAGGGGCAAGATATTAAGAGAAGCAATAAATCTATCATGGTTGATTACCCTGATGAATTTATTAGAAAAATGAGATTAACAGGATTGATTTCCTTAAGAGGCGGAGGAAGATTTATTGATATAAATAGAAATGAGCAGAAAAAGGTTAATTATGTTTTAAAAAAATACTCAAAATATAAAAAATATGATACAGAAAAAAAATATTTTAAGTATATCTCTGCAATCGATAAAAATCTCATTTCATTTGAGGGCAAACAAGTAACGGTAAGAGAAAGAGATAAATTTTTAGTAGAATGGACTCGTATTTATTCTTGGAAGCAAATAAAATTAGAAATGTTAAATTTAGCAAGGAAGCGCCTCAGCAGAGATGATATTTTAAAATACTTATCAAATCCGATTAGATTAGAATTTTTAACAGCCCTGGCAATCAAGACTAAATTTCCTGATATAGAAGTTATCCCAAATTATCCTGTTGATGATGAGGGATTGCCGACTTCAACTGCCGGTGGCGTAGGCGATAAAGGAGATATTGAGTGTTACGAGGATGTTAATGGAGTATTGCTTGAGGTTACAATGTCTGAGGGGAGAATACAAACCATGATGGAGGTGTGGCCAATTGCAAGACACCTGGAAGAGTTTAGCAAAGACGCCAAAAACTCCATGTGTTATTTTGTTGCTCCAAGTATATTTAAAGATTCTATAAGGCAAATTGAGTTTGTAAGAGAAAAGGATAATCTTTTTATTCTCCCAAAGACCATTAAAGAGTTCTTAGATTATATAGATAGTGAAGAAAAATTATATCACGTTTTATCAGTATAAAAAATAAACATGAACAAGAAAATAAAAGATATTGCTAACACTAATAACTTTTTTCTAATCGAGAAAAATAAAGCAACTTTTTGGGGGTTGGATATATTGTCTAAAGAGATTATTTTAAATAAGCGCCTATTAAATCTTCAATGCAAATCAAGGTTCCCCCAAAATGAAGTTATAGAGATATTTGACGATGATACAGTCAAATTTTTTACAGCAGCTTACTTAAATAATTAAGTCAAAAATTTAATTGAATATACATGAGATTAGCTCTTGATACAACAGTAGCAGGTGGATACAAAAGCAATGCTCAACGAGCACGCGTTTTGACCGAAAGCTGGGTGACCGAAAGCTGGGTTGACAAGGAAATTTATTGCCCAAATTGCGGACAATTAAAGATCGATAAATATCCAAATAATCAGCCAGTCGCGGATTTTTACTGTTCAAATTGTAAAGAGGACTATGAACTAAAGGGCAAACAAGACGGTCTTGGGACGAAAATCGTTGACGGCGCACATCGCACGATGCTTGAACGGCTGACGAGTAACAATAACCCAAATTTCTTTTTATTGAATTATGATTTATCCAGTTTAACAGTCACAAATTTTCTCGTTATTCCAAAGCATTTTTTTGTGCCAAAAATTATCGAGAAACGGAAACCGCTTGCGCCAACTGCACGGCGAGCCGGGTGGATAGGATGTAATATCGTACTCCAAAGCATACCAGCATCCGGAAAAATATTTTTTGTGAAAGACCAAAAAATTGAATCGAAAGAAAAGGTGCTCAACGAGTGGAAAAAGACACTGTTTTTGCGCGAAGAACAGGAGATATCGGCAAAAGGGTGGTTATTGGATGTTATGCGATGTGTGGAAAAATTAGGAAATCGAGAATTTACGCTTAATGATGTCTATGCATTTGAGAGTGAATTAGGTGTTTTGCATCCCGACAACAAGCACGTTAAGGATAAAATCCGCCAGCAATTACAAATTTTACGCGACAAAGGATATCTTGATTTTGTCTCGCGCGGTCATTATCGCATTACATAAATTTTTATGAATTATAAAACTCTTCAGCAACAATACGACAAGATTTATTCTTTTTTCAAAACAACTTGCGAGCCATTTGATTTTTTAGAATGGGACGGTCAAATTTTGCAAGTTTGGCAGAATGATGGGGTAATAGAAATCTATTGCCTTGAAGATTTGAATTTTATGTTGGTAAACAGTTTATAAAAGTTTCCGGCGTCCAAACAGAAGTAATATTTATGCCATTAAATGAATTTACGAAAGCCAGTATTATACAATCTTTTAATAATATCGAAGATGCAGTTTTAGATTTTTTGAGAGTAATTCCCTATTCGAAAGAAAACACAAAAGTGTGGTCACCTAAATTGATTCCTATAATACTAGATTGCGGTAGCCTAATCGACTCGATATTTAGAAATTCTGCTCCGGTAAGCTGGAAGTTTGGCGGAAAAATTAAAAAGAGAAAAGATTTAAATATAAATGATTTTAGGCGTCTATATGCACAAAAATACAATCTCATAAAATTAAAAACTTTTCTTTATGTTTCACCAGCCGAAATTATAACTCCTTTATGCGATTGGGGGTTACACAAAAATCCTCAATGGTGGAACGATTATAATAAAATTAAACATGATCGAATTGCCAATACAAAATTAGCGACGATGGGAACAACAATCGAGATTATCTGTGCATTATTTGAAATAATATCCCAACATCCTAAAATGACGGGAACTTTATATAAATATGCCTGGCTTAAGCTTGATGGATGGACACCAGAATTTATTATTCCGATACTAGAATCTAAAGTGAAAACTAAGGCTTGCCCAAATACATTCATCGTGGAAACTAAATTATTCGCAACAACAAGAGGTCAAAATTATTTCCCCGATAATATAAAATCTATTAAACCATTGTCCTATGTCGGTAGCGAGAGACTTTTGAGATTTTTAAATATATATATTGGACGACAGGTCAACAAAGACAGGCCCAAAAATTTAATTGAAAAATAGATAAAAAATATGGCTAATATAAAATTCGAAGTCGAAAAACCATTTTTTGAAAATAGAAAATTCGGCGTTTGTATAGATAGGATTGACTATGGAAATGAAAAGCTAGATGATAAATTTATTTACATAGATAATCCATTTTGCCATTTTGAATTACCTAAACTAGGCGTTACGAATATAGAAATGAGTAATAAAAACACAGAGGCTATGGAGTGGCTAAGGCTATATGCTTATAGCTTGAAAGGAAGATATGAACAAAACTGGGAAGAACAGCCAGAAGAATTACATCTGATACGCGCCGGGAATTTGCCGACAATAGAAGATTTGCAAGCGAAAGATTTCCGCCAATAATATCCATGGACTATCAAAATGGCGAAAATTGGGAGGATTTATAAATTAAACGTGAAACACAAATTTATATTAAAAGACGAACTAAAAATAGACGATTCAATAGTATGGGAGCTTGAAATAGATGCTATTATCTTCAGAAACGAGTTTGATCGTTATTTAATGCAATTTAGAAAAGATAAATCAGAAAAAACATTGGTTTTTGTATTTATTATGCTGCAAATATATTTAGAATGCTTCTTACACCAGAACATGAGGCATATCATTGGTTTAGAATTTAAGCACAGAGATGAATTAAAATATAAAAAGTGGATCAAAAACGAAAGACTAAATATAGATGATCGCAAAACAGAACAAGGGAAGCTCTCTCTTTTCATCGAGTATTTCTCATTAGAAAATGATCCTGAAGTAATTGTCGCAAAGCAAGTAATTGAAAGAATATTTAAAAAAATGACAAAAATAAGAAATTTACTTGTTCATGGTCATAAAATATCTCTAGCTGGAAATGTGGATAGTAGCCATATAGAGGTTTCAGAAGCTGGAGGTTATCTTAACGAAGATATGTTAAAAGAAATTTTTAAAGACATAAACCAGCTTGGAGAAAGTTGGAATAAATTACTTGTTTCAGTTTTAGATAAATGTAGATCACTGAAAAAAATCAGCGATTTTAAATTTGATAATTTAACTTAAATTATGAGCAAGTAGGAAAAGTGCAGTAAGGTGTGAAATAAGGGGATACTCACTTAAAGGGAGGCTTCAGCCAAAGGCTGATCCGTCTCTGGCAGAAATTTGACAAGAATAACCAAAATTTAATTAAGAATAAATAAGAAATAAAATAAAAAAACTGTAAAGTTAAAAAATTTGAGGCGAAATTTGACTTGTTAAGATAAATAAAAAGTGTTAAAATATAAGAACCTCTCGCTTCGCTCCAGAATCTTGAAATTTAAAAGGTTTATTATCTTAATTGCTAAATTATAGATGATTGGTAGGATTATCTATATTTTTAATTTTTAAGATTCATTTACTTTCTCAGAGAGTTTTGGAGTATATAGAAATACTAAGAAAGTTTCTATTTAATAATTATATTATAGTCACTAAAAAAAACGAGAATCTCTCGTTTTTTTAATTTGAATAACTTCCTAAATCTGTCATAATTTAGTAGTAAAAATAATCCTACAATCTAATTGAGAAATTCTAATTTAATAAGTTTATATGACTACCAAAATCTTTAGTGATCTGAAAAATAGCATTAAAGTATTTGCCGGCAGTTCGGCTGATGATTTAGCAGAAAAAGCGTGCCGAATATTGGGCATTGAGTTAGGCAAGATTTTACGGGAGAGATTTTCTGATGGCGAACATCAAATTCAGCTTCAAGAAAATATCAGGAACAAATATGTCTTTATTATTCAAAGTACAGGACCAGACGATGCTTATTTAATTGAATTAATGCTTTTAATAGATGCGGCCCGCAGATCATCAGCTGAGAAAATAGCCGTGATTGTCCCTTATTATGGTTATGCTCGGCAGGACAGAAAGGATAAGCCCCGGGTTCCAATCTCTGCCAGAGTGGTGGCTGATGCGATTGAGTCGCAATTGCCAACCAGGATTTTATTCTGCGATCTTCATACAGCAGCTATTCCTGGATTTTTTAAAATACCCTCAGATCATATCTATGCCAGACCTACTTTTGTGAAGTTTATCAAGGATGAATTTACTGATCGATTAGACAATATAGTTTTTGTGGCGGCAGATGTAGGTGCTACTAAGATGTGCCGTTCTTATGCCCAACGTCTAAAAACGCCAATTGCTATTATTGATAAAAGACGTCCGCGACCAAATCGAGCCGAAGTTTTAAATATCATAGGCGAAGTTAAAGGTAAATACTGCATTATACTTGATGATTTAATTGATACAGCGGGGACAATTACTGGTGGAGCTGAGGCTCTTGTGAAAAACGGAGCCAAAAAGGTTTTTGCTATGGCCACCCATCCTGTTCTATCTGGCTCGGCTATTGAGAGGATTAATAACTCTCCTCTAGAATGGTTGGCAGTGAGCGATACTATTCCTTTAAAAAAGGAAGTCAAAGACTCCAAGAAGTTACGGGTTATTTCTTTGGCTAGTGTTTTCGCTGAAGCAATTAGTCGTATTTATTCGGGAGAATCATTATCTGCTCTTTTTGACTAACAAAATAGATTATGGTTTCAACGGCAAAAAATACGGCGTATCTTTTAATTGCCTATGTCTATCAAAAAGTGATAGCGCTTTTTTATTTTATTTTTCTTGCACGGTACTTAGGCGCAGAGAATTTTGGAAAATATACCTTTGCCATTTCATTTGTCACGCTCTTTTCAGCATTGATTGATTTTGGTTTATTTCCGGTTTTAAATCGGGAGATTGCCAGAAATAAATCAAGGACA
This sequence comes from Patescibacteria group bacterium AH-259-L07, assembly GCA_027718005.1. Classification (GTDB taxonomy): domain Bacteria; phylum Patescibacteriota; class Patescibacteriia; order UBA2591; family UBA6264; genus JALLOO01. Next base: position 16,170 of record JALLOP010000005.1, read on the forward strand.
AAAAAGTATTTTAGTGCCGTGTTCGGGTTTAATATAGTTGCAGGCATATTTGTTTTAATATTAGTTTCTGTTCTTATAAATGCATTAGATTATCCATCCACGACCAAAGCATTAGTGTATTTAAGTGGATTAGTTATATTGCTTGATTCATTAGCACTGTGTATGTATTCTGTTTTTCGCGGTCATTTAAATTTAAAATTTGAAAGCATTGGGATTGTGGTGCATAAAACAGCAATGTTAATTGCAGGAGTGATATTAATGGCATTAGGCGCGCCGCTTGCTTTAATGGTTATACCCCTTATTGTTGGCAGTATTGCATATGTGGGAAATGCAGCAGTATTTTTGAAAAAAAAGTTAGGGTTGCTGCCTAAACCACGCTTTAATATAAAGGTATTAAAAGCATTAGTTTGTCTTTCATGGCCTTTTTTTATTGCAATTATGTTTGGCAAACTCTATGCCACGATTGATACGATTTTACTTTCATATTTAACGAAAGATATTTATGTTGGCTACTATACGGCAGCGCAAAAATTAGGCGTTGGATTTTTGCTTTTATTTGCCGGATCATTAGCCGCCTCATTATATCCTGCATTTAGCTATTACTTTGTGCGCTCAAAAAGTACATTATCGCGCCTTTTTCACAAAGGCATGTTTTATTTACTCCTTGTTGCAATTCCCTTGGTATTTGGTATTACTGCATTGGCGCGTCCTATTGTTGTATTTATTTATGGGATTGAGTATGTGCCTGCAGTTTCTGCATTAATGTTGTTTGCCTTAGCAATCCCATTCATGTTTTTAGATTATATATTAGGAGGATTTTTAAATGCAGTTGAGATGCAAAAAATAAATACCGCAATTCATGGGATTGGTGTGGTTATCTTTATTATCCTTAACCTTGTATTTATTCCGGTATGGCATCATACTGGTGCTGCAGCTGCGGTTTTGATAAGTTTTGCACTGCTGATTGTTATGGAATTGTATTGGGTAAAAAAAGTTGTTGCCCTTGATATGAATTATTTTGCAAAAAAACTTATCCTTATTTTTACCGCAGCATTGGTTATGGGCGGAGTGTTATTAATCGTAAAAGATATGGTTCATGTACTTGTTGCGACAATGATTGGCGCATTGGTATATTTTGGTGTTTCATATATAATGGGATTGGTTAATAAAGATGATATTGTATTTCTTAAGACCCTTATTCGTTTTAAGCATTCAAAGTTATGAAGTTAGAAATTGTGATGTTTAATATGAGTAATTATTCTGAGTGGGAAAAAGGCGTGGTAAATCGAAACTATCACATTTTTAATAATCTATTACAGCATTCATCAGTTGCGCGTATTATTGCGGTTGATTTTTTGCCGTTTACATTTAAGCGGGCTATACGAAATTATTGGGAAAATATTATACGCGGTTCTCATGGCGAAGTTATATACAGAGATTTGACCACCACGTGTACTAAAGTAGATGGCTATCCATCTGAGCTCTATGTGTTCTCAACCATTGATTCGATCTTCTCGCATACATTAGCAACCAGAAAACTCAACAAAATATTGAATAGGATCAATCAACAATCATCAATCAACAATCATCAATCAACAATCAGAATTATATGGTCGTATTTCCCTATGTTTGTTAATTATTTTTCCGCCAAAGGCGGATCCGCCTCGGACGGAAATGGCATAAAGTCTGATATTACCGTTTTTGATGCAGTTGATAATTGGATTGAACATCCTTCATTTGTAAAATTTAAAAGCGTATTGTATAAAAATTATCAAACCATTACTGACAAAAGCAACCTTATTTTTACGGTAGCAGAGCCATTAGTAGATTTTTTATCCACGTTGGGGAGAGAAAAAGATATACATTGGATTCCCAATGGTATTGATATAGATCATTTTACTGCCAACACGCAGTATAGACGATCGGATCACGTAGATGATATAAAAGGGATCCCCAGACCAATTGTTGGCTATGTTGGCACGATTGAGAATCGGGTTGATATTGATTTAGTTAGATATATTGCAAGCAGACATAAAAATAAGTCATTTGTATTTGTTGGTCCGGTTTGGAAAGAAGCTGCAATTAAAAAGTTAAAATCGTATACAAATGTGTATTTTTTAGGCAGAAAACCATATACACTTGTTCCCGCATATATAAAACAGTTTGATCTATGCATTATTCCTCATAAACTTGATGCGTTTATTAAATACACGTATTCGCTAAAAATGCTTGAGTATCTTATAATTGGCAAGCCAGTGATAAGCACGGCAACGTATGATACAGCACGTTTTTCTGATTACCTATATATTGCAAAAGATTATAACGATTTTAGTAATAAGATTGATCTATCCATGAAATCTGATACAATAGAAGCAAGAAAAAAAAGGATAGAAAGAGTGAAAGAAGAGGATTGGAAGCTGAAGGTAGAAGAGATGATGAAGATTATAAAACAAAAAATCAAAAATAAAAAAGAAAAAACAAAAACGTAAAAACAAAAAAATTTTTTATCTTTTATATTTTATCTTTTATTTTAGCGTAAGCGCTTATGACTACCTTATCTATTATTATTGTAAATTGGAATGTAAAACCGCTCCTCGAGCGATGCCTTGCTTCTATTTTTCATCATGGAAAAGAGCTTAAGTATGAAGTCATTGTTATAGACAATGACTCAAGAGATGGGAGTAAAGAGTATTTACGGGCTGTAGATAAGCGAAGAGATAATGTACATGTTATTTTAAATAATGAAAATCTGGGATTTGCAAAGGCAAATAACCAGGGAATAGACATGGCGCGTGGTGAGTTTATACTATTGCTTAACCCTGATGCTGAAGTATATGGCGGGACATTGCAAAAAATGGTTCGGTTTATGGAAAAAAATTCTGATTGCGGTGTTGCCGGATGTCAACTGGTAGGCATTGATAATAAGATTCAGCCGTCAGTAAGAAAGTTTCCTACGGTGCGTTCTTATGAAATGATTTTTTTAAAACTTCATTATGTATTTCCGCGTGCCAAGAATTTACAGGATTATTTTCAGTATGATTTTGATTATACAAAGACCGCCGAGGTGGATCAGGTCATGGGCGCATTTTTAATGATTCGGCGCAAAGTTGTTGATGAGATTGACATGTTAGATGAGCAGTTTTTTCTTTGGTTTGAAGAAGTTGATTTTTGTAAACGCGCGCAAAGTAGTGGGTGGAAAGTAATGTATGTACCAGAAGTGCGCGTACTTCACCATGGTTCGCAAAGCTTTGGGCAGATGCTCCCATTGTCAAAACAGCGTATTTATAGTAAGAGCGCTTTGCAGTATTTTAAAAAACATTTTCCTTTAAGATCGTATTGGCCATTGATTATACTTCGACCACCCAGTCTTTTATTGGCGTATTTAACACAAGTTTTTGACGTATCTAAAAGATTTGAGCTTCCGCGGCGTACCCGCTTTCGCTAAAGCTTCAGCAAGGCAAAGCCCGCTTTCGCTAAATATTATAATGCGAATCTACAAATGATATGCGAATACAACGAATTGCGAATAATACGAATAACGTTTGGATAATTGTTGGTGCTTTTTTACTATTTCACGCCCTTTCACTTCTTGGCTATTATGTTCCACCAGTTGAAACGCTGGTGTTTTTATGTATTGTGACAGGGACGTTGATTTTATCTATATATAAAATAGAGTATGGATTTTTAGTGCTGATATTTGAATTTTTTGCTGGTCATGGCGGGCATTTGTTTGAATTTTTTGGTTTATCTTTGCGGTTTAGTTTATTTTTAATTATTGTGTTAGTTTGGTTATATAAAAAAATAAAATATGTTGTAAAGGATCATTCATTATATATTCCAGCGCCCCCCATCCTTATATTATTTTTAGTATTTTTATTTTTTATTTTTACAGGCGTTATTCGCGGCATGACCTATAATGAGCCCATAATTGCGATGAAGGATTTTATAAACTATTCATATATATTTTTAGTATTTCCTTTGGTTGAGGTAATAAAACAAAAAAATATTTTTAAAAATATTTTTACGATGAGCAAGGCTGGTATTATTGGTATTGCAATCGTAACCATTACAGTATTTATTTTATTTTCAACAGGCATTGTTGAGGTCCATGATAGTTTTTATTGGTGGTGGCGCAATACCGCTGTTGGCAAAGCTACGTTTGCAGGAAATGATTTTTATCGCATTGTTTCACCCGCGCATTTGCTTATTCTGCCGTTGTTTTTAGTTGTGTTAAGTTTTTTAATTGACCCCCCTCTTGGTTCATATCATAGAGGACAGACAAAATTAAAAGATAAACAAATTTATAAAAGCCCCAAGAGGGGGGTTGTTGATCCTAAACAAAGGAAACAAAGACTACTTTTGTTATTGGCGTTGGCGAGTGCAACGATCCTTATTATTAATTTTTCCCGCGCATATTTTTTAGGTATTGGAGCTGGCCTTTTGTTGTTAGCATATCATATCCCCTGGCGGCGATGGCTTTTGTTTTCTCTTGTTGTTATCATGATTATGATTCTTGAATTTGGCATTATCTATGGTATTGTCAGCGGCGGAAACGTATCAGCCGGATTTGGTTTTTTTGGTGAACGCATACAAACAGTAGTTTCTCCAGAGGAAGAATTAAGCTCACAAACCCGTATGGTTATTTTGCCGCACTTAATTGATAAAATAAAAGCACAGCCTGTATTTGGCCATGGTCTCGGTTCAACAGTCACTTTTATTGATCCAAAAACTTTTGAAGAGCGGACCACGTTTCATCTTGATTGGGGGTATTTAGAAATTATTACTGAATTAGGATTGATTACGCTCTTGTTATATATAGGAATACTATCGCTCATATTTTATGCCGGGTGGCAAAAAATTAAGACTATAACTCAAGATATATTTGGGAAACGGTTAACTATTGGATTGTTAGCAGGATTGGTAAGTGTTGCAGTTGCAACACTTACGGGTCCATTTTTATTCCACCCGGTTGGTATTTTTTATGTAACCCTCACCACCGCGATAATACTAAAGAACTAAAGAACGTAAGAACGGAAGAACAGCGTGTTCATAAATTTTTAAGTTTTTACGTTCATACGTTGAGCGTTAGCGATTATGATTCCTAAAGTTTACATACAAATAGTTACGTTTAATAGCCAGCGTTTTATAAAATCCTGTCTGGATTCGGTTTTTTTACAAACCTTTCAGGATTTTTCAGTGTTAGTGATTGATAATGCATCACGTGATGATACGGTTTCTTTTGTCAAGGAGCGTTATACAAAACAGTTTATTGGCGAGAAATTTAATAGTTCAGTTCCGCTTTTTGTCGTGCGCAATCCTCGAAATACAGGATTCTCATATGCGCATAACCAAGGAATTGTTATGAGTAAATCAGAATTTATATTAGTAATGAATCCTGATATGATATTAAAGCCAGATTTTTTATTGGCATTAGTTAAGACAATTGAAAAAGACACAGCCATAGCCAGTGTTGGAGGGAAACTCTTACGCTTGAAGCTTGGAGATCCAGAATTGGATGAAAAAATCAAAACAACTATTATTGATACTACCGGCATTCACGTTATGAGATCCCGGCGCGTTATCGATCGGGGAGAAGGCGAGCAAGACAAGGGCCAATATGATAAGAAAGTCGATGTATTTGGTATTTCAGGCGCATGTTCCTTATATCGCCGTTTAGCATTAGAAGATGTCAGCGTTCCAATTGGGTCCCTCACCCAGCAGAACTGGGTGAGGGATGAGTATTTTGATCAAGATTTTTTTGCATACAAAGAGGACGCAGATATTTCATGGCGGCTGCAATTGCGAGGGTGGAAAGCACAATATGTGTCCCAAGCTGTTGCGTATCATTTTCGCGCAGGCGCGCCCTTAAAAAAACGGTTTTCTCAATCCACCTTAGTTAATTATTTGTCATATCGCAATCATTTATGGACTGTATTAAAAAATACCTATTGGTCAAATTTTTTTACGCATCTTATTTATATTTTTTTCTATCAATTAGTAAAAGAATTGTATTTATTTTTTACCCAGCCGTTTGTGCTCCTCAAGGCAAGTTTTTCGTTTTGGATGGGATTTAAAAAAATGCTGCGTAAAAGAAAATATATAATGAAAAACGCCAAAGTCGATTCAAAAGAGATGCGAAAGTGGTTTAAATAACGCCCCTCTTGTCATTCCGAGCGAGCCTCAAGGCGAGCGAGGAATCTCAACTATTAGCACTTATGTTATCTATAATCATTGTCAACTACAATCAAAAAAATTTGCTTAGACAATGCCTGAGAAATATAGACGAGGTGCACATTGGCATTGCGTATGAAATAATTATCGTTGATAATAATTCTACTGATTCGAGCAAAGATTTTTTGTCCAGTTTAACCAATAATAAATTATTAATTATTAATAATTCAAAGAACATTGGCTATGCTGCGGCAAATAATCAAGGAATAAAGTTAGCTAAAGGTAAATATATTCTAACGTTAAATCCAGATGTTATTGTATTACGCGAATCAATAGAAAAACTATTTGAATTTTTAGAGAAAAATTCTGATGTTGCGATGATCGGGCCGCAATTATTAAATCCAGATAAATCAATTCAATATTCCTGTTGTCGATTTCCAAAATTATATACTCCTGCGATTAGAAGAACGTTTTTAGGAAAACTGCCTGTTCTCAAATATGAACTTGATCGCTATTTAATGCTTGATGCTGATCATACAAAAATACAAGAAGTAGATTGGTTAATTGGCGCAGTCTTAATGATGCGAAAAAGTGCACTAGATTCCATTGGCCTATTAGATGAGCGCTTCTTTCTTTATTTTGAAGACGTGGATTTAGCGCGCAGAATAAAAAAGGCTGGGTATAAGGTAATGTATTATCCTAAAAGTAAAATGTATCATTTTCATCAGCGGCTCTCGGATGTACAATCCGGCGCTTCATTATTTTCAAAAATCACCTGGATTCATATCGTCAGCGCATTAAAGTATTTTATTAAGTGGCGTGGTAACTGACTTGAAATCAGAAAAAGATGGAAAGAAGTAATTATTCTTTCCATCTTGATTCTCTGATTATGAGAAAAACGGATCATGAGAAATCGCGTAGGCTCCCAGGCAAGCCGATCCTATGTATAGTGCACTTGTTCCACAAATACCTATTGCTACTGCAAGTCCTGCATCTGCCGCTATACTGATAAAGAGAGCCGTGAATGTAACACCGGCGACAACACCAAAAATTAACCAGCCAATTATTTTTCCAAGCATCTTATCCTCCTTTGTTTGATTTGATTGAATTTATCTTTACCTTATTATAATTATACCATAATAAATAAATTGTGTCAATATGACTTATCCACATTTAGACAACAAACTACGCGTACTCTTGCTGGAAAATATTCATGCTTCAGCACGCGTTTTATTTGAAAAGCAAGGATATGAGGTAGAGACACTAGAAACAAGCTTAAGTCAGGATGAATTAATAAAGAAAATAAAGAATATTTCAATCTGAATTGCAAGGGTTAGATAATGTGATAGTAACGCCCCATATTGGGGGATCTACCCAAGAAGCACAAAAAAACATTGCTGAATTTGTGCCTGATGAGTTGATTGAGTATATAAAGACAGGGAGCACCATGTTGAGCGTGAATTTTCCTAATGTGCAATTGCCCGAAATAAAAAATGCGCATCGCCTGATCCACATTCATAAAAATGTGCCAGGTATTTTAGCAAAAATTAACTCTATTTTAGCAAAGCAAGATATTAATATTGTAGGCCAGCACTTGAAAACAAATGATGCGCTTGGATATGCAATTACCGATATTGCTAAAAAATACAACAAAGAGGTAATTCAAGATTTACAAACTATCCCTCACACCATCAAATTCCGCGTATTGTATTAAATCGTCTATCTGCGTCTCCCGGAGACGACATATATAAAACTGCGCCTCCGGGAGACGGAAGCCAGATTCGTTGCCAGATTCGTTGCCTTGACTTAAAATCTAGATGATGTATAATAATGATGTATGTCAAATAATTCTACCAGAACCCAAATTATTCTTCCCCAAGAGCTTCGCAAAAAGATAGAGGAGGCGCGGCAGGCTACTGGTGAAAGTATGGCGGAATATCTCCGCCGTGCAGTTACCGAGCGCATAAAGCATGAGAAGGCAAATAAAGTAAATCTCAAGAAGCTGAGTCAAGAAGTGGTTGGAGCTGTAAAAAAAAGCTCATGGGAAGGAATAGATATTAAAAAATGGCAGAGAGAAATGCGAGAAGATAGAGATAATCTTTAATTTATATGTTTCTCGTTGATACCAATGTGCTTATACGCGCAGTGGCAGGAATCTCTCCTGACGCTCCATTTCTAAAGAAGGCCATTGAAAATAATGCTGTTTCTTTTCCAGTAGTCACCATTGCAGAATTTTTAACAAAAGCATCAACTAAAGAAAAGAAAATATTAGATAAACTAGTTCGAGCTTTTCCTGTTTACAGTATTGATGAAAAAACTGCACGTCTTGCAGCTTTATATAGAAAGCAGTCGCTTAAACGATCAAGAGTAAAACTTCTTGATTGCTTTATTGCTGCCCAAGCAAATCTAAATAAAATAATTCTTGTTACAAACAACAGGTCCGATTTTCCTATGAAAGATATTAAAGTCATGCTGCCAAAATCCCAATATTAACCTGCATCTCCTGGAGACGAAATCGGAGATCCGACCTCCGACTTCTACAACTCTCAACCTGCGTCTCCCGGAGACGACATATATAAAACTGCGTCTCCCCGGGAGACGGAATCCAACTAAAATCAAAAAAGATCCTCGTGTTAGGGGATCTTTTTTAATGCATGGTCTAGCCATATACTGTTTTTTTCTATCTCTTCTAAGTTGCCCATACTATTGTGAAGCCCGAGCAATGTAATAATTGGCTTTTTATATGTAGCAATATAGTGGTACGTGTTAAATGAATCATGCCTTACAAGGTGATGCGGTATTGCTTGTTTCTCCCCAAGTAAATAGAAAGTAGCAGTAAAGATTTGATATGCTGTTCTTTCTCCTGAATTTCTGCTGCTGCCGGTAGCCAAAATATGCTTATCCTGTCCTTGCTTTAGTATAAAAAGGCTTATCCAGTAGGATCTAAAATCAAAATGAAGTTCCGTGCCATCTTTGAGCATTGTATTTGTTCTTCTCCTATACCAATATCGGTACCGTGGTTTTGCCCATTCATCCAGATCAAATGATTTCTTCTCTCGAGATAAAATTTCAATTGCTTGTTTACGATAATGCTTTTCTAAAATATAATCATCAACGTCATCATATCCAAGTTTTTGTTTGAGCGGAAGATATTTTTCTAAATACTGTTCATATTTTTCATCAGTAACAAGATTTTTATAAATCCAGGAGTCAAGCCAGGAAGAGGTGGAGAGTCTGGAGATATGAAAGTATTTTTTCTTTCGATACGTTTCAGGCGCGGGTGGTTCAATGTAGATATGAATAGCTTCTAAATCCTTTTGCTTGCCATCCAGTGCCTTAATGCCCCTTGTTCAACCGTATGAATGTTCAGCCGATCAAGTACGAGATTGGTAAATAACTCTTGTATCTTTGCCATTACTTTTCCTCCTTATATGAACTAATAAGCTCGACAACATGTTGCAGCACTTTCACGTCATCGTCCGGGTTTTGTTTAAACACCAGGTGTTCAGGGACGAATCCGTTTAAAAATGCGATTGCGTTAATGCCTGCTTTTTTTGCATGTTTGATATCAGAAGGGCTGTCGCCAATATAAAAGCATGTTTGAGGATCAAGATTGTATTGGTCAACAATTTCAGTGATAACTTGTGATTTTTTAAGTACATGAAAACGCATTATAGAGAAAAATTCCACAATATCAAAGGTTTCAAGTAAAGGAAGGGCGAGCTCTTCTTGTTGTGTGCTGATAAGGTCGAGTGTTGTTTTGCTTTGGCTCAGCAATTGAAGTGTGGTGCGGGCGGTAGGGTAAAGTTCAGCTTTGTGAATATGAGCGTTATAGTATGTCCCATAGATTTCATTAAGTTCATCGCGGCTTGCAAAAATTCCGCGGGATCGGTAAATGTCGAGATAATCACCTCCAAGTTCAGTAAAATACTCTTCTACGGTTGGCGGTACGATGTTAAATATACGAAATATTTCTGTTATTGAATCCCACCAAATTTTTGTGTCATTAAGCAGGGTTCCATTCCAGTCAAGAAAGACGGTTTTGTGCATTTTTTCCTCCTTGTATATTTTCAATGATCTCACCTTAAGTATTACGTATTCATAAAAAAAATCAACAGCCAAATTTGTGGATAACTTTTAAATAACAATAACTTTTGTCCAATTGACAATCACCAAAATTTTGGGTATAATGATAAGTACAATGCCGGGTCGTCTAATGGCAGGACATCAGATTTTGGATCTGAGTATCGGGGTTCGAATCCCTGCCCGGCAGCCATTTATATTATTTTTATGGAACAGTTTAAGAAAAATTGATAAAAAGATTTTTAAACAATAAAAATGCTGCCAAAAGCAAGTGAGTGGAAATATGCAAAAAAATTCGATTGGGACCTTTATCCCAAAGCAGAATTTTTTTTAAATCAAGAAATAAGGAAATTTCTAAAAAATAATAAAGTTGCAAACAAGCTTGCGAAATTAATGCAAACAAAAACTTCTTCTCAATTCTTTTATTGGATAGATCATATGGTTATTCCAAATAAAGAAAGTAAAAAGATATTGCTCAAAAAGCTTGGCTTTAAAGAAACAGAGCCCAATGTTTTTAGAAACACAAAAACAGTTTTATTCCCCATTGTTTTAAGAGATGAAGATATTATAGAGTTTGCAATTAAACCAGAGAATTTGGATGATTTTGTCAAAAAGAATAAAGTTTTGAGAAAAATTGAGGGCGCTCAGTTTGCTCCTTATAGGTATATTGTTGTACATGAACAAAGCAAATTTAGGCTTTCCGCAGTAGAAAGAAGAGGGTATAATGGCTTTGTTATACAAAAAGTAAATGATATTTCAAGATACAAAAAAGCCTTGAAGGTATTCTCTAAAAGAAAAAGGTCATTTTCTTCAGATAAAGAAGGCCTTGTATGGACAAATAATTTGGTAAAATTGGTTGTAAGGAATTTGTCTAAAGGCAGAGCAGCAGATGCTTTCTTTAGAAACGAAAGAGCGTATTGGCAAAAAAGAAGTAAAGCTGGTCAAGCTCAAAAATCAAGGCAAGATGTTTTAGGATTGGGGTGGGGAAACCATGACCATCATACGTACCGGTCATCAAGAGAAAATTTTCTAAATCTGGTGAGGATATTTGAGAATCTTGGTTTGGAATGTCGTGAAAGGTTTTATGCTGGAGAAATGGCAGGATGGGGAGCTCAAATTTTAGAGCACCCTTTATGCGATATTGTGGTGTTTTCAGACGTTGACTTATCAAAAAAAGAAAAAGGGAAAGATTTTGCACATAAAGGCTTACAATCTCAGATTAAATTGGGAACAGTTGGGTTATGGGTAGGACTTCATGGAGAAAGTATTCTTCAGTCTGGAATGCATCATTTTGAAGCCAGATTTGAATTTGATCAGTTAAGGAGGGATTTGCTAAAGCAGAAAGTAAAGTTCATGAAACCCTTTTCATATTTCCAGTTTTTAAAGCAGGCTTTTAGTGAAGGAGAAAGATGGAAAGTTAAAAAGAAACGTGCAGATTTATTATTGGAGCGAGGCTCAGTAAATAAAGTTCAATATTCTAAATTCTTGAAACAAGGCGCAATAGGAAGCCATTTAGAGAATCTGCAAAGAAAGCAAGGCTTTAAAGGCTTTAATCAACAATCAGTTTCAGCAATAATTAAAGCTACAGATCCTCGGAAGCAACGAGGAATGGGTGCTTGACGTGAACTACTCTATCCCTAAAGGGATAAAGCTTCCTGCTTCAACGTCGAGAGCAACCTCTCAACTTCACAGGCGTTACGAAACGAATACGTCTCCGGGAGACGCAATTTAAAGACGCAGTTTAAATTTTCTATTTTAATCTCCCTGTCAGGTTGAACCTGACAAAACTGACTGACAAAACTAACAAAAGTAAGGTAATTCCTCGCTTTTTGGTTGGGGAAAAGTGGCTTGACAAACCTGATGAATGGGTGTATAATATAGGTAGAAAACTAGTAAAGGAGGTTCTCCGATGAGAATCAAAGTAACTTTCAGGGAATATGATAAACCCTATGTTGACCCCGACACAGGAGAAGAGGATCGGGGTGAATATCTCGGATCTTTCACCGAAGAGATCGAAGACGACACCCTTGCAGGCATTTTGCAAACAGCAACACGCAAAGCCGAAGAGTACTCGAAAGAGCGCAGTACAGATGTGAGGGTATGGGAAGTGCCTGTTACAGTCACTCCAAGGGGTATTAGGTGACCCCCATGCTTACCCCATAAACTAAGGCTCTCTGGAGTAGATCTAGGGAGCCTTTGACATTTTGGAATGTTTTTAATTTTTTAGAATTTGCCGTCAAAGAAAAAATCTGTTAAGATTTTACTAGCGAGCTAAGCTCTCAAAAAACTTGAAATTGTCAAAGAACGCGGCGAGCCCGAGCTTTACGAGGGCAAGTCGTCCTAGCCGCCGGAGGCGGCAAAATGCGTTCGAACTATTTTAATATACGCAGCCAGATAGGTTGTATCTCCTGAATAAAATTCGAACCTACTTTAAAGAAGATCATGATGCTGACTGACCGCCTACTGCTAAAAATTTTGTTGGGTGACAAAATTGCTTTTAGGCAATTTTGAAAATTTCAAATATGATAAAAGGAGAAGAGATAAAAAAAATTGTCAAAGAATATAGAAAAGTGAGAATAGGAATTTTAGGTTCCCATTCTGCTGAAGAAGTTGGTATAGCGGCAAAGTCATTTGGTTTTGGGACGGTAGTGATATGCCAGAAAGGAAGAGATAAATTATATAGTAGGTACAATAGATTTCTTTTTGATGAGGTGATTTTACTAGAAAAATTTCGTGATATGCTCAGAGAGAGCATCCAAGAAAAACTTCGAGAATTGAATGTGCTCTTTATACCGAATAGGTCCTTTTCAGTCTATGTAGGATATGATGGCATAGAAAATAAATTGATGATTCCAGTATATGGAAATAGGTTTATTCTAAGATGCGAGGAGAGAAATGAAATTAAGAATCAATATTGGCTAATGGAACAAGCCGGAATGAGGATACCTAAACGCTTTAATTTACCAGAGGAGATAGATAGATTATGTATTGTAAAGGTTCAACAAAAAGATAAACCTTTAGAGAGGGCCTTTTTTTATTCAACAAATCCAGAAGATTATAAGGAAAAAGCCAAGGTATTAATTGAAAAAGGAATTATAGATAAAGAGAGTTTAAAGGAAGCGAGAATAGAAGAATATGTTTTAGGACAAAAATTTAATGCCAACTTTCAGGGGTGGGCCTTACAAAATATCTTCGGCTTATTTGATTTTGTTGGTTTTGACGATAGAAAACAGACTAACCTTTCTGGGATAAGAGATCTTCCTGCTTCTGAGCAATTAAAGATACATGTTCCCATAAAAAATGAGGAAATAGGACATTATGGTTTAACTATGAGAGAATCTAAAAAACCTTTAGTGTATGAAGCAGCTGAGAAATTTATGAGGATATGTCAAAAAGAATTTCCGCCCGGAATAATAGGATTGTTCGCTTTGCAGGGCGCTGTTGCCGAAGATCCCGCAACGGGGAAGTTAGAATTCTATATTTTCGATGTCAGTCCGAGAATTCCCGGTTCTCCTTGCATAGGCCCAACATCACCAGAAATGAGAAGGCTTTCTTTAAAATTCAAAACAACTATAGAAACTCCAATGGATTTACCAATGTTTGAGATAAAATATGCTCAAAAAAATAACCTACTAACAGAAATTGTAACATGATTAAAAAAGAAGAGATTTTAAAAATCATTAAGAGATACGATAGATCAAAGGTCAAAATAGCCACAATTTGTTCTCATTCTGCTCTTCAGATTTTTTACGGTGCTAAACAAGAAGGATTCGAAACCATAGGAATATGCAAGAGAGAAAGAAAGAAAGCTTATGAGGCATTCCCGATTGGAAAGCCGGATAAGTTCATAATAGTTGATGATTTTAAAGAGATTCTGCGAGAAGAGAACATGGAAGTTTTAAGAAAAGAAAATGCGATTGTAATACCCCATGGTTCTTTTGTTGAATATGTTGGGCCAGAAAATTTAGAAAATAAGTTTTTTGTTCCCATGTTTGGTAATAGGAAAACTTTAGGATGGGAAAGAAATAGAAAAAAACAAAGACAATGGTTAGAAAAATCTAACCTAATTTTACCCAAGGAGTTCAAAAGTCCTTCAGAAATAAATGGAAAGGTATTTGTAAAATTTTCAGGAGCCAGGGGAGGCAGAGGATTTTTTATTGCTAACTCAAAAGAAGGATTTGAAAAGAAATTAGAAGAGAAAGTGAATAATGGAATGATAAAAAAAGAAGATTCTAATAATATAACTCTCCAAGAGTTTATTTCTGGAGTAAGGTACTATATCCATTATTTTTATTCATCTTTTTATAAAAATGGAGCTCAAGTAGGAGAGGGAAGGGTAGAATTATTAAGCATGGATAAAAGAATTGAACTTATAGATGAAATCTATAGGGGTTTACCTGAAATATCAGAAGAATTTTTTGATTATACCGTTACAGGAAACCAGCCTATTATCATTAGAGAAAGTTTGATTCCTGATTTAATTCAATTTGGAGTTAATGTCG
>JALLOP010000050.1 GCA_027718005.1 Patescibacteria group bacterium AH-259-L07
ATTTGCGAGAGGGTAGGCGGAGATGTGAAAAAAGTAGCTGAAGGAATTGGCTATGATAAACGAATTGGCAAACACTTTTTAAATGCAGGCATTGGTTACGGTGGCTCGTGTTTTCCTAAAGATATTGATGGTTTAATTTCAATATCAGACCAACACAAATATAATTTTAAACTGCTCAAAGCAGTGACTGAGGTTAATAAAAATCAGCAGAAAATATTTATAAGGAAAATCAAAAATATTTTAAAAAAAATAAATGGACAAACTGTTGGTATATGGGGCCTGGCCTTTAAGCCGAATACAGATGATATAAGAAAATCGCCGGCTATAGAAATAATAAAGCAAATTCATAGGGCCGGTTATAAAATTAAAGCCTACGATCCTAGAGCGATGGAAAATGCTAAAAAAGAATTGCCAAAAAAAAATATTACATTTTGCAACAATCCTTTCGAAGCAGCTAAAAATGCTGATGTTCTGGCGCTCATTACTGACTGGCCAGAATTTTCTGAAATAAATATGAAAAAGGTTAAAGATTTAATGTGCAACCCATACTTCTTAGATGGCCGCAACCAATTTGAGTCCAAAAAAATAAAAAAAATAGGGTTTTATTATGAAGGAATTGGGAAGAAGTAAAAATCCTATGGCAAAAAATTCTAAAAAATATACAATTCTCGTAACTGGTGGAGCAGGTTTTATTGGCAGTAATATTGCTGCAAAACTACTCAAAGATGGCGAATTTGTTCGAATAGTTGATGACTTTTCTACTGGTAAAAAAGAAAATATTAAAGAGTTTTTAGATAATCCTAACTTTGAACTGCTTAAGGGCGATATTAGTGACCTCAATGTTGCCAAAGATGCTGTTAAAGGAACGGATTTTGTCCTACACCAAGCTGCTATTCCTTCTGTTCCACGATCGGTAAATAATCCCCTAAGATCCAATAAGGTAAATATTAATGGCACACTCAACATATTGATCTCGGCGCGTGATGAAAAAATAAAAAAATTAGTATATGCCTCATCTTCTTCTGTTTATGGCGACTCTCCTCAATTACCTAAAAAAGAAACATTTTCGCCCAATCCTATATCTCCCTATGCCTTAACAAAATTTGCTGGAGAAAAATATACCCAACTCTTTGCTGTGTTATATGGGCTCCCAACAGTCTGTATTCGCTATTTTAATGTTTTTGGCCCCAAACAAGATCCAACCTCACAATATTCAGCTGTAATTCCAAACTTTATATCTGCTGTTTTAAACGATAGGTCTCCCACTATCTATGGCGATGGCAACCAATCACGGGATTTTACGTTTGTTGAAAACGTGGTTGAGGCAAACGTATTAGCACTTCAATCAAATGCTTCTGGCGAGCTAATCAACATTGCGTGCGGCAAACGAACTACGTTAAATGACCTGTTAAAATATATTAACCAAATTCTTGGTAAAAATATTAAACCTGTCTATGAAAAATCAAGGCCCGGAGACATACGACACTCTTTAGCTGATATTTCAAAAGCTAAAAAAATATTAGGCTATGAGCCAAAAATAACAATAAAACAAGGTCTTAAAAAAACGATTGCGTGGTATCGTGATATAAAGTAAAAAATTAAAATTTATATATTTTATGAAATACCTTATCACTGGTGGTGCAGGATTTATCGGCTCTCATCTTGTTAAACAACTATTAGAACAAAATAGAGAAGTTGTCTGTCTTGATAATTTTAATACTTTTTATGATCCCAAAATAAAAGAAAAAAACATAGCTCAAGCAACAGGGCATCCTAACTTTATTCTTATACGAGGAGATATTTTAGACGCTAAACTGTTAGATAAAATTTTTAAAAAATATAAAATTAAAAAAATAATTCACTTGGCAGCTCTCGCCGGTGTTAGACCATCCTTCGTCTCTCCTCTCAAATATGTAGAAACAGATGTTAATGGAACTATTTGCCTTTTGGAAAAAGCCAAAGACTATAACGTTGAACAATTTATTTTTGCTTCTTCTTCATCAATATATGGTATAAACAAAAAAGTTCCTTTCTCAGAGAATGATAATGTTGATCTTCAGATATCTCCTTATGCTTCTGCTAAAAAAGCAGCAGAGGTATATTGCCGAACCTATCACCATCTATACAAAATTCCTATCACTATCTTAAGATTCTTTACTGTCTATGGCCCTTGTCAAAGGCCGGATATGGCTATCCATAAATTTGCCCGCTTGATTCACCAAAATAAGCCAATTCAAATGTATGGCGACGGCTCTTCTCAAAGAGATTATACATATATAGATGATATTATTACTGGGATTATGAGTGTATTGGATAAAAGTTTTGATTTTGAGATATTTAATCTCGGCAACTCAGAAACAACTAGTTTAAAAAACTTAATAGAATTGATTGGAAGCCTTATTGGTAAAACACCTGAAATTAAAAAATTACCAGACCAGCCCGGTGACGTGCCAATCACCTATGCTAATATATCTCGAGCGAAAAAAATGTTAGGATACCAACCCAAAGTTCCTATTGAAAAAGGTATAGAGAGCTTTATCCAATGGTATCAAAATTCTTTTACGGGGTATGAAAAATAAAAGCTTAGTTCTTTTTTTTACCGTTGGCAACTCCTTAAAAACCTGGCAAGAAATAGGGAGTCTCGAACGAGAAATCAAACCCTATAATTTACTCGCAACGCATTTCAAAAAAATTTTATTTATTACGTACAATGGAACAGAAGAAAAAAAATTTCAAAAAATTCTTGCTTCCAATATAGAAATCTTACCTACAAAAATCCCTTTTCTCTCTTCCAAAATGTATCGATTTCTTGTTCCGTTCATCTATAAAAAAAAGCTGAAAAGGGCTGATATTTACAAAACCAACCAAATGCCTGCTGTTATTCCAGCACTTCTGGCCAAATTGCTCTACAAAAAAAAATTGGTGGTCCGCTGCGGCTACGAATGGCTCAGAAACCTGCAAAGAGAAAAAAAGACTAATACATGGAAAATCAAGTTTATCATTTTAGTTGAAAAACTGGCTTACTGCCATGCTGACCGAATTATAATCACTTCTGTAGGTGACAAAAACTTTATACAAAAAAGGTTTCAGGTGCCGGCCTCTAAAATTGAGGTTATTCCTAATTATATTGATACGAAGTTATTTCATCCTACCAAAACTAAACCAGAACCAAATACAATCTCGTTCGTAGGACGACTGTCTCCTGAAAAAAATCTTGTTAACCTGCTTACCGCGCTTGCTGGTCTAAAAGTTACCTTAGTCCTTTTTGGAAATGGTCCCCTAAAAAAAGAATTGGAAAATTCGGCCAAAAAACTTAATGTAAAAGTGGAATTCCGAGGCACTATTCCCAATAACCTCCTGCCGTACGAGTTAAATAAACGGGTGCTCTTTATTCTACCCTCACTTTATGAAGGCAATCCTAAAGCATTACTCGAAGCAATGGCGTGCGGTCTGCCCTGTATCGGAACAAATGTTAGGGGAATAAGAGAAATTATACAACATAAAGAGAATGGATATCTTTGCGAAACCTCAGCTGAATCAATACAAAAAGCGATAGTCGAAGTTTTAAACAATGATGGCTTGCGCCAAAAAATGGGTCAAAATGCTCGAAAAACAATTTTAGAGAATTTTAGTCTAGAAAAAATTCTAGACAAAGAAATAAAAATTTATGAATCGCTATGAAACTTTACGATAAAAAAAATAAAAGAATACTAATGTTTGAAGAAAGAGCAACTCCCCACCACTGGGACGCACACTGGGACACAGATAATTTTATTGAGAAAGTTAAGGCAGGTAAAAATAATAGATTTATAAAAAAATTCACAACTAAATTTTTAAATCCAGGAGCAAAAATTTTAGAAGGCGGCTGTGGAATTGGCCAAAATGTTTATGGTCTACAGCAATGGGGCTATCAGGCTTACGGTGTTGATTTTGCCAAAAAAACAATAGAAAAAATAAATAGAAATTTTCCAGAATTAAAAATTTCTATAGCTGACGTAAAAAAACTAAATTTTCCTAATAACTTTTTTGATGGTTATTGGTCTTTAGGAGTAATTGAACATTTTCAAAATGGCTACGATGAAATCTTAAAAGAAATGAAGCGAGTGATTAAATCACAAGGCTACCTCTTTGTAACGTTCCCTTACATGTCTCCCTTTAGAAGACTCAGAGCAAACCTAGGGATGTATAAATCGTTTGAAAATACTTATAAAGCTGATAATTTTTATCAATTTCTTTTAGATGATAGAAGGGTTACAAAAGATTTTGAAAAATATGGGTTTAAATTAATATCAAAATATCCATACAATCCTGTTAAGGGAATAAAAAGTGAAATTAACTTTTTGAAACCGGTTCTACAAAAAGTTTATGATGGTAAAAATATCTTCACTAAAGGAGTTAGGTTTTTAATTTCGCTTTTACTATCAAAATTTGCAGGGCATTGCATTTTATTAGTGTTTCAAAAGCTATGAATAGTATCTATAAAATTATATTAAAACCAGTATTAAAACTGGCATTAAAGCTTCGTATCTACAAAATTATATTAAAGCCAGCATTAAAGCTTCATAATATCTCATATGTATTAGCAACAAGATGTGCTAATATGGCAGAAAAGGGCCTTCATCCAAAACACCGCTTAATGAATTACCATCAGTTCTTTGTTGATAATATAAATGAAGGTGATGTGATTTTAGATATTGGGTGTGGCAATGGTTTCCTTGCTTATGATGTAGCCCGTAAAGCTAAAAAAGTTATCGGGATTGATCTAAAAGAAAAAAATATTAAAATCGCTAAAGAAAAATACGCTGCGCCAAATATCAAATATATAATTGGCGATGCAACAAGTTATAATTTTAATAAGGAAATAGATGCTGTTATTTTATCAAATGTTTTAGAGCATATTGAACATAGGATTGAATTTCTAAAAAAAATAAAACATCTTGCTCAAAAATTTCTTATCAGAGTGCCAATGATAAATAGAGACTGGATAACGTTATATAAAAAGGAATTAGGAGTGGAGTGGCGACTAGACCCAACGCATTACACTGAATATACCTTACCTACACTTGACAAAGAATTACAAAAAGCTGACCTCAAATTACTTGATTATTCGATTCAGTTCGGAGAGATTTGGGCAATCGCTTCCGTAAAGTAGTATTCAATTTAACTTATCTTACTTGTGTATCGAACTCTATAAAATATTAATCCAATGTCTTATTCTTGACGCCACCGCAAAATAAATTATAGTTATACGTATAATAAACAAATTACAATAAAAAATAATCTATGCCTTCTAGAAATTCCAGCTTCAAATATGATATTTGTATTATAGGCGGCTGCGGACATATCGGCGCACCACTAGGAATCCTGTTTGCCTCAAAGGGCTTAAAGGTAATTGGCTATGACGTTAACAAAAAAACGGTAAATCAAATGAATACTGGCAAAATGTGGTTTATTGAGCATGGTTGTGAAAAACTGCTAAAAAAAACACTGAGAGAAAAACAGATTGTATTTTCCGCTGATCCACGAACTGTTTCATCTGCGGCATTTCTCATTATTTGTATAGGAACTCCAGTTGATGAACACGCTAACCCTCGTTTTAGCGTTATGGATGATTTAATTAAGCTCCTCCAAAAATATACCGATCTGCGAAATCAAATTCTAATATTGAGAAGTACTATCTATCCCGGAACAACAGAATATATCCAAAGAAAACTCGGGGCAAACATCAAAATTGCTTTCTGCCCAGAAAGATTAGCACAAGGTTCTGCCTTGAAAGAATTAAGAGTTCTGCCTCAAATTGTTGCAACCCCTGAAAAAAGAATACGGCAGAGTGTTCGTAGTCTTTTCTCTAAGATAAACGAAGATATCTATGAAATGGATAACTTTCAAGAAGCGGAATTGGTAAAAATTATAAATAATACCTACAGATATCTCAACTTTTCTATTAGCAATCAATTCTTCATGGCTGCCCAGAGGAATAACCTTAACTTTGATAATATCTATAAAGCTACGACCTATAAATATCCGAGAATGAAAGGTTTTGGTAATAAAGGATTTGTTGGGGGGACATGTTTATATAAAGATACTATGCAATTGAACGCTTATCTTCGTAACCATTTCGCCCTTGGTCAAGCCGCCATGTTTATCAATGAAGGGCTCCCCGACTTTATTATCGAAATCCTTGAAAAAAAATATAACGATCTCAAAGATAAAACAGTCGGGATATTGGGAATGACTTTTAAGGCTAATATTGATGACACCCGAGAATCTTTATCATTTAAACTCAAAAAGATCCTTAGTTTTAAGGCCAAGGAAGTAAAATGGCATGATCCCTACTTAAAAAATGATAAAAATTATATGCCTTTCAGTAAAGTAATTGAATGCGACATAGTGGTTTTAGCAACCCCACACAGATATTACCAAAAAAGAGTTAATCAGCTTAAAAATATAAAAAACTTCTATAATGCAACGTATTGGCAAATATAAAGTTCTTGCTTGTGGTTCAGAGGGTTCTTTAATGCAAGCAGTTATTCCCTGTCTCCTAAAGAACAACTATAAAGTAATCGGTGTTGATAACTACTTCAGATATGGCAAAACTCAGCGTAAGAGAAATTACCAATTCCTCGAGGGTGATTTATGTGACAAGGATTTTGTTAAAAAAATTTTTGAAAAAAATAAAATTGATTTTGTTATTCAAGCTGCCGCAAGAATCTTCGGGGTCAGAGGATTTCATAAATTTCCTGCCGACATCCTCTCTTCCGATATTTCGCTCCACCAAAACATTCTCCGAAAAGCTATAAAACATCGGGTCAAGCGTGTAGTGTACATCTCGAGTAGTATGGTCTATGAGCGAGCCAAAAATGTACCCTCAAAAGAAAAAGATATCGAAAACATGTTAATTCCTTTAACCGACTATGGCCTCTCAAAGCTCGTCGGTGAACGTCTCTCTATAGCTTTCTACAAACAATACGGCCTTCCTTATACCATCTGGAGACCATTTAATATCATTACTCCATTTGAAAAGGGAGAAGAAGAGGTGGGAATTTCACACGTCTTCGCTGACTTTATAAAAAAAATATTAATCGAAGGACAAGATCCGATAGAAATCCTTGGTGATGGGGAGCAGATCAGATCTTTTACTTGGATCTATGAAATAGCTGAAGCAATTGCTCATTACTCTTTTAAAGAGGAAACAAAAAATAAAATATTTAACCTTGGTCAATACAATAAAGATGCTAAAACAGAAGCAGTAACTATGAATGAACTTGCGCAAAAAATCTTTCAGAAAGGAAAGACATATAACATCATCCCAAACAATAAAATATTAAAAGTGAAACACATTGAAGACCTTCTTATCCGAGATACAGACGTCCGCCTGAGGATTCCCGACTCAAGCTTTGCTCATCAAACATTTGGCTGGAAAACTAAAGTCAATGTCGATAAAGCACTGGACCACTGCATTAAACAAATTATCAAAAAAGGACTTATTAAAATCAACAATAAATAAACATAGAATTGAACATTGTAATCAATACAAACTATAAGGGTTTCGGCGCTCTATTCTTTACTCAAGAGATAGGCCCAAGGCTAACTAAAGCAGGACATTCCGTAACCTACAACGACTGGGGGCATTATGGAAAATATAACTTAGCCTTATTCATGGCGACCGATTCTGATGTAAAAAAAGCAAAAAAAATAAATCCTGTTATTTTTACCGGAATTATTGATCCTAAACTGACGCGAAAAAGGCAAGTCAACGAGTCCAAATTAGCTGACTTTTTAGCAGTCACTTCTCTTGAACAAAAGGACATTTTTTTACAATACAATCAGAATATCTTTATCTTGTATCTGGTTCCTGAGATAAAAGAAGCGCCAAAAGTACATACAGATAAAGATAAAATACTGATCGGATATCATGGCAACAAGTTACACCTTAATTGCATGAACAACTTAAGAAGAGCGCTCGATGCATTATCTCAAAAATATGCCATAGAATTTTGGGCGATGTATAATGTAAAAAATTTAGGAAAGTGGAAAAAAAATGTACCGAAAAAATGTCCAATAAAGCATATCCAGTGGTCGCCCCAAAACTATTATAAATATTTAAGTAAAACTGACATTGGAGTTGTTCCTGCAAAAATTCCTCTAGCCTTAACGAGGGGGAGACTAACAACTAAACTTTTCAGTAGCTATATAAAAAATTGGCCTGGATACTTCAAATATGACTATCTGATGAGATTTAAGTATTCTACTAATCCTGAGAGGGCATATGTGTTCGGTCAACTTCATATCCCGGTTGTCGCAGATTTCATGCCTTCATATTGTCAAATAATTCAGAATGGATATTCTGGATGCTTGGTTTACTCAAAAGAGGGTTGGTATTATGCTCTCGAAAAACTTATACGAAGTGCTGAATTAAGAAATAAAATGAGTAAAAATCTCAAAGATTTTATCAATAAAAATTGTTCACCCGATATAAACTTCAAAAACTTTTTAGAATTTATTAATTCGTTACAAAAAGAACGCATATGAATATTATTGCAGTCGGCGCACACTTAGACGATATCGAGTTAGCTTGCGGGGGCACATTAGCGAAAGCAGTAAAAGGGGGGCACCGGGTGAAAATGCTCGTGATGAGCGATTCTTCGGGTGTGAATTTTAAGGGTGAAACTATCCGGACTAAAGAAGAAGCTCTCAAAGAAGGGAAGACAGCAAGCAAGGCAATAGGGGTCCGTCCCCTTGAAATCTTGGATTTCCCTAATAAAGATATTCCTTATAATTCTCGCTCTGTAGAGGCTATTGATAAAGTAATGTCTGAATTTGATCCTGATATTGTTTTTACTCATTGGCCTTTTGATACACATCAGGATCACCGCAACACTTCTCTGGCAACCATTTCTGCTGCGAGGAAACGAGAAAATGTTCTCTTGTATGAGCCTTTCGCGCCTTCGGGAAGATCCTATATCCCTTTTCGACCGCAGGTCTATATCGATATTGCTGATACAATTAAAGATAAAATTCGTGCAATAAAAGAGCATAAAAGTCAATATGAATTCTATGGAAAAGATTGGACTGAGGCGATACAAGGAAGAGCGCGAATGAGAGGATTTGAATGTAATTCTCAATATGCAGAAGTTTTTGAGTGTCTTCGGTTGAAACTCGACACACTTCCGTTGCTATGATTACAACAATTCACCAACCTGAGCATTTACCATGGTTGGGATTGATCGACAAAATATTCCAATCTCAAATCTTTGTTATTTTGGATACTGTTCAATTCAAAAAAAATAACTTTCAAAATCGTAACAAAATAAGAACAAGGGATGACTGGACCTGGCTCACCATTCCTATTAAAAAACATTCCCTCAACACAAAGATTATTGATATAGAAATATCATATAATCGCGACTGGATGGAGAGCTATTTAAACCTCTTAAAAATTAACTATAAAGAAGCAGAATATTTTACTACCTACTACCCGCCAATCGAACAATTAATTTTACAAAAGTATGAAAAACTCGCGGACTTAAACTTTGAAATAATTAAATTGATTCTCAAGTCATTCGATATAAAGACAAAAATAGTAAAGTCGTCAAACCTGACTCTTGACAAAGATGTCAGGAGTTCACAACTCCTTTTAGAAATCTGTAAAGCACTTTCAGTAGATACGTATCTTTCCGGAGCAGGAGGGAAAACTTATCTTGATCTTACTATTTTTAAATCAGCAGGAATAGAAGTGAAATTTCAAGAATTTTATCACCCAATTTACATACAGTTGTATGAACCTTTTATTCCGGCTATGTCTTGCCTAGATCTATTGTTTCTCTATGGCTCCAAAGCAAAAAATATCTTACAGGGCAAAGACACAAAATGACTAAACTATATTATTGGAGGATAGCCTATGTTTGGCCAAGCAATGAAAAAAATATTAGAAATACTAAGAGAAAGGGACGTAGAGATGCGTCAAATGCGCGCATTGGAAGTTTTTGCCCGCGAAGGAGATTGGCAGACAATGATTTATGCTGACAGCATTAAATCTCTTGATGCCTGGGAAGTTGACCATCGGTTTGAAAAAAAACTAAGAAAAAACCTCCTAAAAGCGAACATCAAAATT
>JALLOP010000051.1 GCA_027718005.1 Patescibacteria group bacterium AH-259-L07
CTCAGTCCTCTCTCCATCTGCGCGCCATACGGCGCGCGCCTGCGTTCGTCCTTTGCTCCGCGCAAAACCAGAAATTTCCTTATCCTTAAAAAAAACGGCAGGGGTGCAGGGGGGAGCCGCAAAAAAAATAAAAAGAAAATTTCTGGTTTTGCTTCCAACCACTTTATCTTTGATTTACAATATTGCATAAATCCGTTATTATTTAAGTATAAAGAATACACACTTTATATTATATTCTATATATTAAATTATACAATACTTTACTTAATATGAGTATAGCGAATAACTTAAAAAAATTTCGGGCAGAAAATAACTACTCTCTAGAAAAAGTGGCTCGTCTTGCTGATTTATCTCTCAATACTATCGTAAAGATAGAAAGTGGCGTTAACAAAAATCCAACCATTGATACTTTATCTAAAATTGCCAAAGCTCTTGATATTGGTGTGGATGATTTAATAGAGTAAACATTATGACAAACAAAAAGGAAGCGCAAGCAAGAATAAAGATAAATAAAATGCTTGAAAAATCAGGTTGGCGTTTTTTCGACGATGAAAAAGGACAAGCAAATATTCAAACAGAAGCGCATTTAAAAGAACTGGGGGATAATTTTGAGAATGCAAAAGGTACGTTTACAGATTATTTACTTTTTGACGAAAAAGATTTCCCAATTTGTATACTGGAAGCTAAACGGGAGGAAAAAGACCCACTTGACGGCAAGGAACAGGCAAGAAGAGATGCCAATAAAGCTAATGCGCGTTTTGTAATTCTCTCAAATGGAAATCTTCATTATTTTTGGGACATGGAAAGAGGAAATCCCGAAGTGATTACTAAGTTTCCTACACAAGAATCTATAAAGCACCGACAAAAATTCATATCAAATAATCAACGGCTCGCCGATAAAAAAATAGATGATGATTACATCGCATTAACTCAAAACCCAAATTTTAAAGATAGTTCTCAATACAACAATAAAGAAACGAGAGAAAAGTATTTATGGAACGAAGGTTTGCGAATTTTGCGTCCATATCAACTCAAATCAATTCATGCGCTTCAGCGATCTGCTGAAACTGGTAATGATCGTTTCCTTTTTGAAATGGCAACGGGGACAGGGAAAACGCTTATTTCTGCTGCCATCGTCAAACTTTTCCTCCGAACAGGAAATGCGAAACGAATTTTATTTTTAGTTGATCGAATAGAATTAGAGGATCAAGCCTATAAAAACTTTGTTCAATATTTAGGTAATGATTTCCATACTGTAATTTACAAACAGAATAGAGATAATTGGAAGAAAGCAGAAATTGTTGTTTCTACTGTTCAAAGTTTCTCATCACAAAATAAATACAAAAAATTATTCTCACCAACTGACTTTGATCTGGTGATTTCCGATGAATCACATCGTTCAATCGGTGGTAATTCGCGAGCAGTTTTTGAGTACTTCATCGGTTATAAATTAGGATTAACTGCGACCCCGAAAGACTATTTAAAAAATGTTGATCCGCAAAAACTTTCCTCCAAAGATCCACGAGCGTGGGAACGGCGACAACTTTTAGATACATATACAACATTTGGTTGCCCGAATGGAGAACCGACTTTCCAGTATAGTTTATTGGACGGCGTAAAAGATGGATATTTGATTAACCCAATAGTCACAGATGCTCGTACAGATATCACTACAGAATTGCTTTCCGAGAAGGGTTACGCCGTGATGATAAAAAATGAAGAGGACGAAGAAGTTGAAGAAATTTTTTTTCAAAAAGATTTTGAAAAGAAATTTTTTTCTGAAAAGACCAATAGTGTCTTTTGCCAAACTTTTTTGGAAAATGCTTTGAAAGATCCAATCAGCGGAGAAATTGGTAAAAGTATTATTTTTTGTGTAAGTCAAAAACACGCTTCCAAAATTACACAAACGCTCAACAAAATGGCAAGCCAGCTTTGGCATGACAAATATAATTCTGATTTTGCTGTGCAAGTCACCTCAAATGTTATAGACGCACAACAATTCACAATTAATTTTGCGAATAATAAACTCAACGGGCGTACAAAATTTATAGAGAACTACAAATCTAGTAGAACAAGAGTATGTGTGACTGTTGGTATGATGACGACAGGATATGACTGCCAAGATATTTTAAATCTTGCTTTTATGCGCCCGATTTTCTCGCCTACTGACTTTATACAAATTAAGGGTCGTGGAACAAGAAAATATGCTTTTGAATATATTGATGAATATGGAAATATGCACAGTAAAAATAAGGAAAATTTTAAACTTTTCGATTTTTTTGCAAACTGTGAATATTTTGAAGAAAAATTTAATTATGATGAAATTATACAATTACCACAACAAAACGGAACGGGCGGAGGCGAACCTGTAGGCGTTAATATTAATGAGATAGAAATTTTCAATCCTGACAAAATAAGGACGCTAACTCAAAAGCCTATTGGTATCGAAGGAATGAAAGTTGATCGAAAACTTTTTGAAAAAGCTCGTAAAGAACTACAAAAAGACGAGGAAATAAAAAATGCCGTTGAAAATAAACGGTGGGATAAAGCGGTTCAACTGGTACGTAATAAGTATGAGGACAAGCCAAAGTTGTATTTGAATTTAGAAAAAATACGCAAAAGTGAGAATCTTGATCGTAGGATTACGTGGCGCGAATTTTTGGAGCGTGCATTTGGATTGATTGATGTCTTTAAAACTAAAGACGAAAAACTTGAAGAAGAGTGTGATAAATTTATCTCTATTTACAAACCCAAAAGCAAGTATGTGCCATACATCAAAAATTATTTAAAAGCGTATGTTGGAGATGAAGAATTTAGAAATATCATCAATATGGGGGGAGATTTACATCACTCCCCTACATTTTCATTTTCTGAATATAGAGAATTGAATGGTTGGCGGAAGAAAGTGCCTGAATATGTCAAAGATTATATTTCATTTAACACTTATATAGAATAATTATGTTAGACAAATCAATAAAACAACGAATAAATAATGCTCGACAGGTTCTTGTTGGCATTGTTCCCAATCCAGAAGCACAGGTGCAACAGATCACCACAGCACTCATCTATAAGTTTATGGATGATATGGATCGAGAGAATGAAGAAATTGAAAGGCCTGCAGTCTTTCTTGTCAAAGATTTAAAGGAGTTTTCATGGAATCGGCTAATGAGCCCCGAATTGTCTGGCGAACAACGGCTCGATCTTTATATTAGAGCACTTGTCGCTTTCGAGGAATCAAAACGAATACCAGATTTTTTCAAGACTATATTCAAAGGATCAATTCTTCCACATAGAGATTCTAAAGTGCTACATCTTTTTCTAAAGGAGATAGATGGTTTCACCTATACTGACAACAGTGAAAATTTGGGAAATGCTTTTGAATACTTGTTGTCAATTATGGGATCACAAGGAGATGCGGGACAGTTTAGAACGCCACGACATATTATTGACTTTGTGGTCGAGGTTGTAGACCCAAAAAAAGGTGAGAGAATACTTGATCCTGCCTGTGGTACTGCCGGATTTTTAATTTCAAGCTATAAACATATTCGTAAACAAAACTCTTCCAACTACAGTCCTAAAACAGACATTCCGACTTTTGCGCAAACAGACAATAAGGAAATTAACGATCTACAAATACAGAGTAACGGCAAATATAAAGGAGATGAACTTACGCCAGATGACCGAAAAAAAATGGCAAAAAATATACATGGATATGACGTAGCACCAGAGATGGTACGTTTATCTAAAGTAAACATGTATCTTCACGGTTTTAAAACACCACAGATTCATGTATATAACACATTAGCTTCAGATAGCAGATGGGATGAATATTTTGATGTAATACTTGCAAATCCTCCATTTATGACGCCAAAGGGTGGCATACAGCCACACAAGCGTTTTCAAGTGCAGGCAAACAGAAGTGAGGTGCTT
This sequence comes from Patescibacteria group bacterium AH-259-L07, assembly GCA_027718005.1. GTDB lineage: Bacteria > Patescibacteriota > Patescibacteriia > UBA2591 > UBA6264 > JALLOO01. Next base: position 3,931 of record JALLOP010000051.1, read on the forward strand.
TTTGTAGACTATATTGCGGAACATCTAAATATTAAAGGGCGGGCAGGAATTATCGTTCCAGAAGGAATTATTTTTCAATCAGCGAACGCATACAAAGATTTGCGAAAAAATTTAGTAGAAGATTGGGGGCTTTGGGCCGTGGTTAGTTTGCCATCAGGAGTTTTTCAGCCATACAGTGGAGTAAAAACTTCCATTTTATTTTTAGACAAGGATATAGCAAAAAAGACAAATAAGATTCTGTTTGTAAAAATTGAAAATGATGGTTTCGATTTAGGGGCACAAAGACGAAAGGTTGATAAAAATAATTTACCGGAAGCTTTTGATATTTTAGAAAAATGGAAAAACAAACAAAAACTTGTAAAAACAAAGATTGCTCATGCGGTTAAAAAATCAAAAATCGCTGATAGTAGAGATTATAATTTGACGAGTAGTCGGTATCTGGAGACAGTTGATTATAGTAATGTAAAATGGGATATGGTGGAGTTGGGAGAGATTTGTGATTTAGAGAGTGGATCGAGACAGAAGGGTGGAGCAGTTGATAGTGGTGTTTATAGTATTGGTGGAGAGCAAATAAGCAAGGATAATGCGATTCGTTTTGAGAAAATGAAATATATTACCGAAGCTCATTTTTTAGAAATGAAAAAAGGTGTTTTGTCTAAAGGTGATGTTTTGATGGTAAAAGATGGAGCTACAACAGGAAAGATGGGGTTTTGGAATTATGATTATCGCGCCTCTGTAAATGAACATGTCTTTATGTTCCGAGCTAAAGATCGAATATTACCGAAATATCTTTACAATGTTTTACTCTCAGATTCTTTTCAATATGAATTAAAACCATACATAAAAGGAATTATTGGTGGGATTAGTTTAGAAATTAAAAAAATTAAAATCCCTATTCCACCACTCGAAATTCAAAAACAAATTGTTGCAGAGCTGGATGATTATCAAAAAGTTATCAACGGAGCTAAACAAGTTATAGAAAATTGGAAACCGCAAATTAAGTTTAGTTCCGAATGGAGAATAGTAAGATTAGGGGAAATTTGTAAAAAAATTACAAAAGGAACCACGCCCACAACTAATGGATTTAGGTTTGAGAACTCTGGTGTAAATTTTATAAAAATAGAATCTATAGAAGAATCAGGTAAATTTCTTCCAGAAAAATTTAAATTCATTTCAAATGAGACAAATAATGCTTTAAAACGGTCTTGGTTAAAGGATGGTGATATTTTGTTCTCAATTGCTGGAGCATTGGGTAGGGTTGCTATTGTGAATGAAAGAATTTTACCAGCTAATATAAATCAGGCACTGGCAATCATTAGGCTAAAATCAAATATTTCTATAGATAGAGAATTTTTGTTTAATGTTTTAAAATCAAAATTAATACTGGATGAAATACTGAAGTTGAAAGTAGGGGTAGCCCAATACAACCTGTCCCTCTCTCAGATAGCAGATATTAAAATTCCGCTTCCTTCTCTTGAGGTTCAAAAACAAATTGTAGCTGAAATTAATATCGAGAAAGAGGTTGTCGAACAAAATAAAAAATTGATTGAAATTTTTGAAAGAAAGATAAAAAAGAAAATCTCTGAAGTGTGGGGAGAATAATTATTTACAAACATGGATACTGCACAACAAATTTTTGGTTATTTACCGCTGAAGTATAAAAATCCTTCAGATACTGCATATTTTGATTTTCTCGTTAATTCTGTAGAACAAAATTACGAGGCTGAAAATTATCATTTTGGAGTAGTTGCCTTGCATATGATTTATATGGGTATTGTCTATCACTATATTTATGGGATTTTTAGAGCAGACAAAAAGCGATTTGAATATATACTTATTGGATTTCATGACTGGTTAAAAAGTAGAGCTGGTGTTAGCGATTTCGACAATTTGTCGTGGCATAATTTTTCCGTGATTGACGAATCTACAATATTTCAATTCTATCGTGCGGTTGGTATACCACATGACCAAATTGGAAATCTTAAATCACCAGTAAAAAAACGGAATGATATTTTACATACAAACGGTAAACATTTATCAAGTGAGGACGATTTTGAAGATCGGTCTCAGATTTATTTACAAAATCTTGAGAAAATATGGAATTTTTGTGAGCCAGAATTTAAAAAACTGTTTTTTAAATTTTTAGATGATATTAAAATAGAAATTGTAGATGGAAATGAGGCATATGGATATTTTGAACAAGACTTCATAAATGAATATGGTATAAGCAAAAAAATAATTTCACAACTTGCTCAAATTCCCAAAACGGAATATCCTGCAGACAAGGAAGTATTTTTTGATGTAGTCAAAAAATGTTCTGACGAATAGTCAAATAAAGGGAGCTCCGCCTGTGCGCGAATGCGCGCGCATTCAAACATTCCCAGATGATTATATTTTTAAGTATGAAAATATTGCAGACGGAAACAAAATGATTTGTAATGCCGTGACAGTCAACTTTGCAAAGCATATTGCACAAAAAATAATAGCGGATTTGAAATAATATTTATGAAAATAACATTGCTAGAAATTAAAGATGACCACCAATTAAAGACATAAAAATAGTATAGGAAAATTAAAATATGACAAAAAGTAAAATTAAAAAAAAGAATAAACATGAAACGAAGGATGACATTTTTCAGATTAGAATAACTGATAAAGGCGCAGTTGCAGCCATTTTTCAGGTGATGAACACATTGATTTTAATAATGTCGATGCTTTCTCATAAAAAAATAGAAACAGTTAAAGAATTAGTAGAAGATTTAAAATTTCAGCTACAAAAAACCTTGAAGTGGATGGAAAGAATTCCTGATGGGAGCTTATACAAAATCATTACTAAAAAAGAAGTTGATAAAATTAAAAAAGATGCCAAAGAGATTTTAGGATGGAAAATTGTGCCAACAGAAAAACAGTATAAGAAGCATGAAAAGATACTGAAGGAATATGAGGAAGTCCAAGTGCAGAAGGAGGAAAGGCTAGATAGTAGAGTTAAAATCACTTTTGATACATCCTTTCTACTGTCACATATTTCAAAAAAAGAAAAGAACTATAAATCAACAGAGGTTATTGTAAATTATTTAACAACACAGAAAAAATATTTTGATATTTTTTTACCTAATCTTGTAATACTGGAATTTATATCAAAATTGAAACAAAAGAAATATACAATTAGAAAAATAAAAAAAGAATTTTCTACATTACTTGATAACATAAATGATAGTTATGTTGAGTTGGCTAGTGATAAATTAAATTTATTTGAAATCTTTAATAGGTATCAAAAGTTTGCTAGGAAAGATATCAGTACTAAATTAAAAAGCAATGATTTTATAATTGCAACAGATTCCGTTTTAGCTGGTTCAATTATATTAACCTGCGATAAAGAAATGTATAAGATAACAAAGAAATTTTACAATAGTGTTTTTTTAATTACTCCTGAGTCCAATTCATATCTAAAATTTTTAAAAAAGTTTGAAAATGAAAAGAAAAAACTATATAACCACAAAAATGGGAACACTAAACCCTAACCGAAGTCACGGAGCGAACACATGAAAGCGCCGAAGCGGCCATCCGAAATGAGCGAAGCGAGGAGGGGGTACACGGAGACGATGGAGTATGTGAGCGATATTAGAATTACCACCCAAACGTGTAGATGAAGCGCCTCGTACCGCCGCGAACGACGGAGGAAAGGGCGGACGTGATATTGCCACTTATACTACACTTGATTTATAAGCCCTTTTCGGAGGAGTGAAGCGACGGAAGCAAAACCAGAAATTTTCTTTTTATTTTTTTTGCGGCTCCCCCCTGCACCCCTGCCGTTTTTTTTAAGGATAAGGAAATTTCTGGTTTTGCGCGGAGCAAAGGACGAACGCAGGCGCGCGCCGTATGGCGCGCAGATGGAGAGAGGACTGAGCGACGACGAGGCGCGCAAAGATTGACGTTCCCATACACTCCGCGCGTGCGTTATGTGTTTCGTTCAAAATATGTTCGAGCAGAGTTGTATAACTCCACCACTTAAACCAAAAAGTTCGATTCTTTCTGGGAGTATCTTTATATTTTACCACCTTGACAGGTTTTTTCTTTTTATTTAGAATTAGAATTGTAGTCCTTTAACAAAAACGTGGAGGAAACAATGGGAAAAGAAAAGGTAAATTTCTGTGTTAGTTCGTTAGAAGACATAGGATTGCCTTATCAGTGGAAGAAAAATTTATCTCAAGAACGCAGGTTGGTGGCTGGCTTTTTTGAAAAAATCTTTGTGGATGAGATGGATTTACCTATTGAATGCATTGACGTAGGTGATATCTCAGAACATTTAACAGAAGAGGACAAAGAAACGTTAGGAAAGTCAGTGAGAGATTATCCCTTAAGTGGAGACAAGCAGATAAATGTACATAATTTTCAGGAAGCAGAATGTTGGTATCGCGAGCACTCAGACGACGATATGTGTTTACTTTTGGTAAGCTATGACATTTATCTTAACGAAAGTAATTATTTTTTATGGAGGCTAACTTTGTTTGGAGACAGTATTCTTTCAGTGGCACGTCTGTTCCGTACACCTGTTTCCGATGTCTCTTATGAAGAGAGAATAAAATATGCGAGCATACCATGTATTATGGGAATATTTAGTAACAGAATCCAGCGTGAACAGCATCCCGACGTAAGATGTATAGATAAATACTGCAATAGTGTGGAAGCATTAGATACGTTGATCAGGACAATAAAAATAGATCCTCTCAGAAAAAGGGTGCCTTTTTGTGAAGATTGTCAAGATTCTATATATAAAGCAATCAGCGTAAGGAGGAAGAAGTGATGATACAAATTTCCGCAGCGACGAAAAAAGTAATTAAGAAAGAATTGAAATGTTTAGAAAAAGAAAAGCGCTTTTTTGAAGTAGAGCCGGATTATCAAGCTCTTTCTATGTGTTTTTTTAATTCTGAGATAGCAGGAGTTTTAAAAACAGGTTATGTAGAAATAAAGCGAATTATGATGAGATTCTACAAGAATGTTCAGGCCTTGGAACAGTATAGGGGAAAAGAAGAGGATTTTCTTAGACATATTCTAGGTATATGGCTGCAAAAAGGAATTCTTGCTTCCGAAACAAAGATAGCAGAATTGCGAAAGGAAATAAGAAATACATATTCATTCCAATTAGAGATTTTTACAGAAGGACAAGTGGTTTCTCTTGAGCCGCTTAAGAAAGACCTTAAGAACATCTTAGAAATGTTTGACACTCTCAACTTTTATCTTGAGTCTGTCTATGGAGAAGTGAATCATACAAAAGCATTCCTTGTCGAAGCTCTGCTTGCGCTTCCTTCTTCCAGATCTGTTCTTTTTAGAAGCGGGGTTACTCAAGAAGAGAGCCAACGCGATCAGTCCTATCTTGATGACCTTATTCGTTTTTCCTGTTATTTTAGTCCTCAAGCCAGAATCGAAAACGTGGTGAAAATAAGCAAAGAGCTGGGGATAGAATATTCCTGGTATCATCCTAAACCAGAGAGACCAGAAATTGACGATTTTGATAGGGATTTAATAAAAGAATTGTGGGAAGAAATCAATGAGCCTTGCTTACAGAATTTCTATAAGATTTTAAAAGAAACCCGGCTTCGAAGGGGAAGAATTTTTAGATTAGAAAAAACTGGCACTGGATTGTTTGAGCTTTTTTGTAGAGAGAGCCCTCTGGATAAGGAGACGGAAACTCTAATTAAACCGGTAAAGCTAGATCCGATCGGTTTTGATAAAATGGGAGGATATCAGAATAAGAAAGATTTCTTCTTAAGACTGCTAAAACACATTAAGGAAAAGAACGAAATAGTTGATGAATTAAACATCGTTCTTTTAAGCGGAAAGCCTGGCTTAGGGAAATCTATGTCAGTAGTTGCCTTCTTAAACCTTCTGCCTTCAAATGCGCGAGGAATTTTTTTAGCGTGTGAGAATTTTTATAAAGAGCTTGATTATCTTAGAGAATTGGCAAAGATGCACCCTGATCTTTATCTTGTCGGAATAGCAGAAGATCTAGATACAGTAGCCCAAAATAGAGATATGGTTATTAATCC
>JALLOP010000052.1 GCA_027718005.1 Patescibacteria group bacterium AH-259-L07
TGTTATGGATCGATACCAATGCAATTACGCTTGTTCACAGCCCTGAATATATAGAACAGCTAAAACCATTCCGCTCTTTTCTACGACTTTTCATATCTTCTAAGAATTCGCCTGAACTCTACACAGCTATGACACGGGTAGACTCACGGTTTGCTGATACTGCATTTCAGTGCATAGAAATGTTGTGGGAAAACAAAATAGTTGCTTTTTTACAAGCACCTATAGCTGATCTGTTTATGCCTGAATCATTTGAATGGTATGTTAAAAGATTGCTCCGTATCCATCCAGCCGCACCACTACTTTTAGATATTGATCGCTTGTATTACATGCCCGTAAAACGAATCTATAGACGGCTGAATTCAGTAGGGTTATGGGACAAACGGCACAGTGGCGTAGCAATTGAAAAACAATGGAAAAAATTCTTAGAAGATCACTACGGCAGAAGAATTTCGCGACTCATCAGTGTTGATTCATCTCCACAAGACGAGAACCTAATTGAAACACATATCTTCAACAATCAACCAATAGAAAGATGCTATCTTTTCAAATAAGTCAGGATGAAACCCTTGGCTTATTTATTTTGAGTAGTATTTTTTTTATTACAAAAAAATCACCCGCATCAGGGTGATTTTTTGTTATGGTATTCCTGTTTCAATCAAATATTTCAAATACGTGGTGGCGCCTGGACCAAGCATTAAATAGTCTCTGCCCAACCGCTCATTAATCCACATATTAATATGCCGCGAACGATTTGATTGTGCGTGAGGATTCAACCGATACACCAAGCCTGGCGTCACTTCTAATTCATAATGGATTAATAATGACTGTTTTGGATCTGCAACACAAATCGGATCTTCAGGAGCGCCTACTTTTTCTTTAATCGTGAAATATCCAATAATATACTGCTTTTCTCTCCACAGGGTTCTGAAAAATAAAATATCATCCTTTTGTAGCTGCTGGCGCAGTCTTCGATGGCAACGACTATAGGTAAAATTAAAAAAATCTGGATCTGGCTTTATATAATAATGAATTCCCTCCATCTCGCCCGGTTTAAGCGGCCTTCGTATTGGATCATCAGTTCTTTTGCCATTTTTAATACGCATTATCCCATTCGTAAAGATCTCTTCTTTCCAATTGCTAAAACAAACGGTCAAATATCCTTTCACTTCTGTTCTCCTCCTTTTGAAAAAACTTTTTGCTCTTATTACCAGAATATCAAAAAATTTCTAGTCTGTCAAGCTAAAAAAGATAAAAATCACCCGTTGATACACTTCGGGTGATTTTTTGCTTACTTTTCGCCCAATTCTTCTATTTCTTTCACCAGCTTTTCTATTTGTCTTGATTTTGGACATGATGGCAACTGATGCACTTTAAGAGCGGGACAGCTTTTGTATTCTTTTATAAAAGCGGAAGGATAACCTAACATATGAGCAATTTCTATTGGTTTCCTATACTGCCTGCAAAAGAATAACTTCCCTTCGCCTCTTTTTGTTTTAGCTTCTTTTATAAGGCGGAATGAAATTTTGTCAGCCAGTGCCTCCCTATAAGCACAGCCAAGATATTCTGGTCTGCCCGAAGAAAAATCTCTTGCACAATTCGGCTCACATTCCCAACTCAAATTATGGCCAATTTCATGAGCAAATCCTTGTTCCACCATGCCAATGCCCAAATATTCATCATTGATAGTATCTCGCACCTCTTGCAAATTAACAACAATAGCCTTTTTAATTCCAATTTCAGGAAAATTTGCTGCACCCAACATCTTTTTTCTATCGCCATCGCATATCGGATAATGTTGTGAAAATACTCTTAAATATTGATAAAGCGAGATAATAGTTATTTCCTCCTTTAGCGCCCTGTCAACTAACTTATTAAATCGTGAAGAAAGTTTTCGTAACGATTGTATAAGCGCTTTATTGCTTTCCAATGATCTCTCCTCCTTTTGAAAAAACTTTTTGATGTTATTAAGAGAATACCACAAAACTCCTACTCTGTCAAGCTAAAACTCTCTTGACAGCTAACTCTCTTGAGAGTAACTTTCTTAATAGTTTTTTCCATTATCACCAATAATACCATTGTCCCTATATTGACCGATCGGCATTTTTATGTACAATAAAAATATAATATTACTATTGATAATACTATTGATAGTGCGATATTATCAATAATGCAATACAATACATAAAATAAATTATATGCCAAAACATAAACCAATACGATTTGAAACAACCCTTGAGCCAAATCTTAAAAAATATATCACTAAAATAATAAAAGAAAGCCCTAAAGCAAAGACAATACGCAATGCTACTTTAGGAATTATCGCACTTGGCGGTACTCTAACATTTGGGCCGGTTGTCCCAGCCGTTTTGGGCGGAATTGCCAGAATACGATTAATACAACAAAGAGAAAGCTATGAAGAATATAGAAAGATATGGCGAAGCTTCCAAAATTTAAAACAACAACGAGCCCTTAAGTTTATCCAAGAAAAAGATGGATGTATGGTCTATAAATTAACCAAAAATGGTGAAAAAAAAGTTAAAAAGCTTATTTTTGATGAGCTTGTCGTCCCCAAACCTAAGGGCTGGGATAAAAAATGGCGATTGGTTATATTTGACATTCCGGAATCACGGCGAAAAGAGCGTGTTGCTCTTCGAAAAAAACTTAAAGAAATGAATTTCTACCAATGTCAAAAAAGTGTATGGATACATCCATTCCCCTGCTTAGAAGAAATAGAATTTCTTGTAGCAATGCTACATATAAAGCCGTTTGTAAAACTTTTTATAGTCGAAGAAATGACTGATGGAAAAGTGTTATATCACTTTCGAAATATGATCAAAAAACAATTATGAAATAACGTTACTACGAACCGCATATCTTTCTTTTTGAACAATTTTTATACTCTCAGCTTTGTTCTGTTTGTTACGCCCTTAATTTATATCGTCTACATTTGAGCCGATCGGCTATTTTATGAACAATATAATCCCTCCTATATAACAAAACTAATATAGCAAAACTAAAACTATTGATCAATACTTTTTGCCAAAAGAATCATAAAATCACCCGTTGACATGTTCAACGGGTGATTTTTTGTACATCCGGCATGCGCCAAAAGCTTTAATACTATTCACTTTCAGCCCCATAGCTTTCTTAAGTATCCTCTTATTTCTTCTCTAAACTCAGAATATGTTAATCCCTCCTGGGCCTTACGATAGAGCACAATACCTCGATAAAGATAGATAAACGCTAAAACGCCATAGAAAGGAAGAAGCTTGCTACTTATCTCATAGGCAAAGACTCCTACTATCATTGCAATTACGAGGTAAAAATATGCGAAGCTTAACCGTCTTATATTCTCGGTGAAAAACGCCCAAAACCAGAATAGTAATGCATGTATAATAATTCCCTGGACAACATAAATTAAATTCATGGCTCCTCCTTATGATGAAGTTGTTGTAATGAACTGATTTACAGTTAAATTATACCGGTATCCCCAAAAATGTCAAGATGTTGTTCTGTGGAAAACTTTTGCCTCGTAAAAATTGCCCTTAACAACTCAGGGTGATTTTTTTGCTGCAATACTTACTCGTAGCGTAAGGCATCAACCGGGTTGAGTTTTGAGGCAGAACGTGCCGGTAAAAACCCTGAAATACATCCAATAAAAAAGGAAAATAATAACCCAAATAAAATTAGCCACGGACTTGCAGATGCCTTAAGATAAAATATTGGATGAACTTGAAAATACAATTCCATAATTTTTGCCAAACCGATTCCTAAAACCGTTCCCCCCAGTCCTCCCACAAACCCTAAAATACCAGACTCGATTAAAAATATCATGGTTATGGTTGTATTTTTTGCACCCACTGCTTTCATAACCCCAATTTCTTTAATGCGTTCATGGGTCGCCGTATACATGGTATTCATAATCCCAATACCGCCAACGATAATGGCAATTGATGCTAGGGCAAAAATAGCAACTTGAATAATTCCCATGATATTGCCCACAATATCAGTTATTTTTTCACTGCTTAAAACCGTAAATGATGGCAAATCTTCTCCTCTTCTTCGCTTTCGTGTTTCTTGTAATTCAGTCTTTATTCGCTCAACCACATCATCAGCTGCATACGTTGATGATGTTTTTGCCAATACAAACTGCGCTCCTTTTCTCTCTCCGGTAATTTGTCTAAAAACCTCCAAGTCCATACCAATCATAGAATCATCCTGCTTATTTCCTAATGATTTTAACACGCCAACGATTTCAAATTTTTTTCCCGCAATGGTTGCTTCAGTATTAATTTTCATCCCTGGAAAAACATCTTTTGGTACTACATCGCCCACTATAATCTCACGCTTTCCTGGCACTGGCCAACGACCTTGAAATAATTGCCATCCCATATCACGTTTATAAATTTCTAATGCATCTTTCCATGGATTGCCATATATTAATACTGTTTTTTTCTCCCCTTTATACCCCATTACCTCTGCTTTCCATGCCATAGGAACAACATTTTCAACACCCTTAGTTTTCTTAATTGCTTCAATATCTTCATCACTTAATTTTAAATCTCCGGTCATGGCAACCATAACATCACTGATCTCTCCAGGAAACACCATTACCAAATCCTTGCCCATCATACGCAGCTGCTGTAAGACTGCCGTCTTTATTCCCTCGCTTAATGAGAGCAAGGATATAATCAAAAATACTCCAATGACCACGCCGATAATGGTTAACCAACTTCGTATAGGGCGTGTTTTAAGATTTCGTATTGAAAGTTTAAATAACGTAGTATCCATAGTTATATAAATTGACCGTCTTTAATACGAATAATTCTTTTGCTGTAATCTGCAATTATAGAATCATGAGTTACCACAATAATAGTCTTTTTTTTATCTTGATGTAATTGTTTTAATATATGCATAATAGCCTTTCCTGTTGTCGTATCTAAATTTCCAGTAGGCTCATCAGCAAGAATAATATCTGGATCATTTGCTAATGATCTCGCAATCGCAACCCGTTGTTGCTCTCCTCCTGAAAGCTCGCCTGGTTTATGGTGTGCCCGTTTATCTAGGTCCAGGGAGGCCAGTATCTGTTTTGCCCTGGTTTCTCGCTCTTTTTCAACTACTTTTTGAAATATCATAGGAAGCATCACATTTTCCAACGCGGTTAAATGGGGGAGCAAATTAAACTGTTGAAACACAAAACCAATTTTTCGCCCTCTGATATGCGCAAGTTTATCTTGGGAAAACTCTGAAACATTTTTTTGTTGTAAAAAAACAGCGCCTTTGGTCGGCACATCTAAAAATCCAATAATGTACATGCATGTTGATTTGCCAGAGCCTGACGGTCCCATAATTGACATAAAATCACCAGAATAAATATCTAAACTTACTCCTTTCAATACATCAAGTTTTACCTTGCCAAGAGAAAATGTTTTCCATACATTTTTTAATTGTAAAATCGGCATAGCCATAAAAAACTTCTCAAACCATTAATCAACAACCACTTCATCGCCAGAATTAAGCCCAGAAACTACTTCTATTACCTCATCTCCTATTAATCCTGTTTGTATCTCTTGAATAACAACAACACCCTGCTTAAAAATAGTAACCACACTTTTGCCCCTTACGTGTTCTACGGCATATTTTGGAACCACTAATACATTGTCCTTTTTATCCACGATAATTTCAATGTCAGCAGTCATGCCCGGCTTTATCCCCTCTATGGTCTCTTTAAAATCAATGGTTGTTTCATAATACACTACGTTTTCAATAAGTTTCTCAGAAGGATTGACTGACGTAACACTCCCCTCTAATGGTTGAGCGGGAAATGCGACCAGATTAATCATAACAGGATCACCAGGCTCAATAGTAACAATATCTTCCTCATAAATGTCTACCTTAACTTGAAACGGACCACTGGGCAAAAATGCAACAACTGGCTCAGTTTGCCCTATTGCCTCTCCCTCACGTTTATATACCTCGGTCACTTGTCCGGCTCGAGGAAACGTTAATGTTGCCTCCTTGATATTATTTGTAATACGACGCATATCTGCTTGTGCTTGATCTATCTTTGCTGCATACAAATTAATATCTTCTTGACGCGGCTCTGCTTTTAAAAGAGCGAGTTCGTCTTGTGCTTTTTTCATATTCGCTTCAGCTGATAAAACTTGAGCTTGCGCCGTATTACTGTTTTTTTCATTGCTAACCACAGTTGATGAAATTGTTTGCTGTGCATCAATAACTGCCGTATACACCGTATTGATAGATGAGCGGTGATTATCTAAGGATGTTTTATCAGTACTTGAAACTTTATCACGATATGACTCTACTTCAGTAATATTTCTTATTATAGTTAACGCATCCTTCGTATTTGCAAGCAAGTCTTTTACAGTATCTAATGCAGCATCAATATCCGTATCTTGATTATTGCTTTTTGCCACAAGAATAACAGTCTCTGCTTGATCGCGTTCATTTTTAATGATATCTTTGTTTTCAGTCACCTTAATACCTTCTTGATCATTAGACGTAAAATAAACGCGATTAATTTCACTTACGGTATTATACGCATTATATAGTTTTAAATGCGCATCATCTAAGGTGGAAAGTGCATCTTCATACGCAGAAGACTTATCTTCATTCGCGCCTGCTATAACATCTTTTAAACTTTGTCTTTTATTGCTCAGCTCTACTTGGGCATGTAACACCTTAGTTTGTGCCACCTCAATCTCTTCTTTACTCTTCCCAGCTAAAAGCTTATCATACTCTGCCTGCGCTATTGCTAATGCGGCTTGAGACGCACTTAACTGAATTGATAAATCATAAGTTTTAAGTTTTACTGCCTGCGCTCCTTTTTCTACTTCATCCCCTTCTTGTACATATATGTTTTTAATAATACCGCTGTTTTTAAAACTAAGATCAACAGTTTCTGAAATGCGCACCACGCCTGTTTCTGAAACTGTTTGTTTAACTACTCCTTTTGTAACGGTTTGTAAAACGACATCATCTTCAGAGCTGTTTATAAAATATGTATATATGCCAAATCCTACTGCAATAATACCAATGAGGAGTATGATAAGTGTTTTTTTATTCATATAGTATTAAAAAATTATAACTGCTCCTTGTTCTATATAATTATAAGCAGAGCTTGAAATTTAAAAGGTTTATTATTTTATTGCTAAATTATAACACGATATAATTATTCACACAATAAAAATAAGCGCTGATAATTCGTGACAACGCTTATTTTAACATGCTGTCTAAAATCTCAAGACTTTCTTGGTATTTTATGTCAATGCCTCGGGAAATAGAGCCTCTTTTTGAACCAGATTTAGAAGGTTTTCTAAAACTGTGAGTTGATAACGTCTTGACTGGATTGCGTACCTGAAATACTACCAACCTATCTTTTAACTTATTTTTGTATTGAGCAATTTCTTGCTGCTTTAATTGATAACTATTGTACTGATTTGACAAAAAAATGCGATTAATCCACGTTTCTTTCCATGGCTTCTTTGGTCTTAGGGGCTTATTTAAAAATACAAAAATTGTTTTACACCCTGCATCAAGCGCTGCGCCAATAGAAAACTTCCCTTCATCAGAATAATAGCGATTTCCAATACGAACCGGCGGAAAAACTCCTTCAATACTTACTGATGCTAAAACAATCTTTTTTAAAATACGAGGATTCTCTCGAACCTTTTTGTCGCGAGTAGAGAAAATCTTTTGACAAGCTGCATTTTCATCCTTCGTCACTACATCAAACTGAATATCACTATTATTAACTACTGTTTGATAATCTATATTTCGTAGCAGAGATCTAAGCCCCTTATCGCTTAAAATAGCGGATGATCGTAATCTCTTTACAATACCCCTATAGTCAAAAATAAATCCCTTCCCTCGCCTATGGCCTTCTATGTCATCCACCCATATCTCTTTTAATGGACTTGCTTGTCCTCCTTGCTCTATCCACTTTAAAAAATTAATTGCTGATATTGATGACCCTTGCACATAGATAACAGAATCAACAAGATCTCGTGCCTCTATCGCCATAAGATCGCCAACCTGATATGCACCAGCAGCAAATCCGCCGCTGTCGCCAATAAGACCAATCTTTTTAAATTTACGCATGACTACCACCTCTCTGTTGAACCAAATACTGCATTGCGCCTCCTTTTTCTGTTAATTTTAAAAAATCTAATTTTAGTATACAAAAAAATCATAATATTGTCAAGACAAAAAAGTGAGCAAAGCTCACTCTTTTGTAAAATTCTATTTTCTAAATCGGGGGGTCGAACCTCCGATTTTCTTTATTACAGGCCAAAGATAATTCGGTCAAGCGCAAAGCTTCCGCCGCCAAAGAAGAATAAGGCAACACATATTGCTAAGAGCACCAAATCAAACTCCCACCCCAGCTTATCTTGCGCGGTAAACGGGGTTTTCCATGCTCCTAACTTAAACCACAAAGAACTAATCATTACCAAGCCTAAGCCAAGCGCGCCCAGTTGCGTTAAAAATCCAAACAATACTGCCAATCCTCCCAATGGTTCAACCACAGACAAAAACTTCATCATTGAAAGCATTTTCTTTGGCATTTGATCAGAAGGCTGCATTTTCCACATTGCCCACTTACTCTTGCCATGGACTAAAAATACTGCCGCTAACGCAATGCGAAGTGCGAGCAAACCCCAATTCCCTAACATATGTAAATTCGCAAAAAATTCCATATATTAATAATTATATTATATTATTTATAAGGACCTTTAAACCAATACTTTCTGTTTATATCATGCATATATTTTTTGTCAATTTTGTTTTTTTAACTCCTGTAATGCTTGTTGTCCATTTTTAAATGCGATATTGGCAGGCAATTGATTTAACGAAAACCATTGACATGCATCAACATCATCATCTGGCCGTAATTCTCCTTGAATTATTTTGCCAGTATAAATAATATTTAAGGTGTATTCCACATCACCTTGGTCAGGATAGTGATCAGTATATATTCCAATAAATCCAGTCAATTCAATATCTACGCCAAGTTCTTCTTTCATTTCTCGCTTTGCAGTAAGTTCAGGATGTTCATCAAGTTCACAAAATCCACCAGGCAAATCCCAATATCCTTTAAATGGTTCACCAGCACGGCGGGTAAGAAGAACCTCTCCTTTGTCATTTTCTAAAATCACTGATGCCGTAGGCTTTGAGTCTTGATAAAAAACAAAATTACACTGAATACATTGTAAATGGGACGCATTATCTTTTATTTCCTGAAATTTTCCTGCGCATTTTGGACAAAATGTATACTGCATACCTATATATATCCTTATTATTCTAACAAAAAATGGCAATACCTCTTTGCTGCAAATAAATTATGTAATTTTTCTAATACTTATAACTATAGTGTAGCACAAGCTCAACTTTTAAACCGCCATCCAATGCTTTAGCAATTTCTTCAAGTTCATCAATCGTAACATCTCTTTCCCCCTGTTCTATTTTGGCAATGTCATCCTCGCTTAAACGCTCTACCTTTTGAGCAAGGTCGGCTCTGCTTACCCTTCTTTTACGTCGCGAATGAGCAATTTGATAGCCAACCGTATGACGAAGCACTTCTTCTTCACTTTCGTGAGGGTGGCGCATTTTTTCCTTATGCAACATTTCTATCTCCTTCTCAAGCTCCTTTAATACTTCATATGCTTTTTCTGTCTCATCTTCTCTTAATAATGTTTCAATAATCCCCACTTTATTTTCTAATCTACCAGCATAATATGCTTTAACATTAGCCGCAGCACTTTCAGTCCGTCGGTGAAGCTCTCTTCTATCTCGCCCTTTTTCTGCCGCCGGCGTTTCTGATTGATGAAGGTCTTTGTCTTTAAATTCTTTAT
>JALLOP010000053.1 GCA_027718005.1 Patescibacteria group bacterium AH-259-L07
TCTCTTTCTAATAATTCACGCACTATTGCAGGGTCAGCTTGGCCCTTTGTTTTTTTCATAACCTGCCCTACTAAATATTGAATAACATTTGTTTTTCCTTTTTTAAACTTTTCCACGATATCTGGATTTTCACTTATTACTTTATCCGCAATGCTTTTTAGCTCATGAGCATCATCAATAGTTTGCAATTGATAATTTGAAATAACATGATCAAGGTCAGCCCTATATTGAACCATTTTTTCTAAAATCTGCTGAGCAACGGTAGAAGATACTTTTTTCTCATATACGCTTATAATAAACTCAGCAAAATTCTCTGGACGTATGGGGAATTCTTTTTCTGATGTTGTAAGAGGCAGATATCGGTTGATCAGCCAATTCGCTACGAGTGTAACCAATTTATTTTTATTTTTATCCCAAATCTCTTGTTCAGTCCCCTCAACTGTTTCAAGACTTATCAGCCATGCTTTTATCTCGCTTATAACTTTTTCCACGAAATCAGCCAATGATCGGTTACTGGATAAAATCTTTGCATTTGCGAGAGAGAACCCATAATCGCGCATAAACCGCTTGCGCTTAGCAATAGGCAGCTCTGGTAACAGCCTACGAATTTCATCAATATGTATAGGTGCATCCTCTGAATGAACATAGTCGCCCGCTAACGCTCGCGAGCCTGTTCCGATAGAGTCGGAACCATGTTCTATAGGTGGTAAATCTGGCTCTGGAAAATATCGATAGTCTTGCTCTTCTTCTTTCCATCTCTGCTCATACGTAACATGTCTCTTCTCATCCCAGCCTCGCGTTGTCTGAGTTTTTGGCGCTCTGTTTTTTTCCCAAAGCTGTGTCTGCCGTTTTATCTCATATATGAGCGAGTCTTCAACTGACTTGAATGAATTAAGATTTTTTATCTCTGTTTTAGAAAACATGTTTTTACTTCCTTTGGGCCTCAACGATATATTGGTGTCGCAACGCATCTGCCCATGTTCCATATCAGCATTTGAAATATCTAAATATCGTGCAAGCAATTGCAGCTCCTGAAGAAATATTTTTGCCTCTGGCGGAGAACGGAACTCAGGCTTCGTTACGACCTCAAGCAATGGAATACCAGAACGATTAAAATCAACCAAACTCCAGGCGGATTCCCGACTTCCAACGGGAAGTCGGGAATCGGAGGGGGGGCGCGGAGGCCGGGAATCGGAAAGGGGTGGATGCAAAAGTTTGGCTGTGTCCTCCTCTAAATGAACCCGTTCAAGGTTCACTCTCCTAACTTTCTTCGAAAGTTGGGAGGGTGAACTTTTTTCTTCCCTCAATACATCAACCTCGATTTCCAGTTGCCCCCCTGAAATAAGCGGCAGCTTATACTGACTTATCTGATATCCTTTGGGCAAGTCAGGATAAAAATAGTTTTTACGATCAAAATATGACTCTTGAGAAACGTTCCCCTCGAGCGCTAATCCTATAGTCAAACTTTTCTGTACTGCTGACTTATTTATCACCGGCAACACGCCAGGATGCCCTAAACAAATAGGACAGATATTACTATTCGGCTTTAAAGGGTCTGTTTCATTTACACAACTACAAAATAGCTTGCTCTTGGTGTTAAGCTCGAGATGAATTTCTAGTCCAATTATGGGTTCTAACTTCATAGCGATAAAATCACTTTTTGTTATCCCTTTTTTATCATCCCAAGAGATTCCTCGCTACGCTCGGAATGACAAGGGGAGGCGGAACGACAAAGGGACTACGATACATTTTTGCCAGACAACACCACCGGAATAGTTTTAAGCAGTATCTGAAAATCAAGAAGGGGTGACCAGTTTTCAATATAATAAATATCTAATCGTGCCTCTTCTTCAAAAGACAATTTTGAACGCCCAGAAATTTGAGCTAATCCTGTTATGCCTGGTTTAATACTTAATAATTGTTTATGATGCTTTTGATATTTCGCAACTTCTTGCGGCTCATGGGGCCGCGGGCCCACTAAGCTCATCTCTCCTTTTAATACATTAAACAACTGCGCAAGCTCATCTAAACTGCTTTTTCTCAAATACTTTCCGACTCCCGTAATACGTGGATCATTTTCTATTTTAAAAAGCGGGCCTACTCTTTCATTGCGCTCTAACAAATCTCTTTTCATCTCATGCGCACCTTTAATCATAGAACGAAATTTATAAAGCATAAACTTTTTCCCGCGCGCACCCACGCGTTCTAGTTTGACAAAAATCGATCCTTCAGAATCAATCCTAATAATAACTCCTATGATAAAAAACACGGGCAGCAAAATAACTAACGCAACAAACGAAACAATTACATCTATCAGTCGCTTTGCAATTCTCCCCCATCCCTCAAGCGCTGTTTTCGAGATGGTAACAATGGGTATACCAGCTAATGTTTGTGTTCTCACATTGGTCGTCAGCGAGCCAAAAATATCAGCAGCATATCGAAACACAATATGGTTGTCATTACAAAAATCAATCAACTGCATGGTCTCCACCCGTGAAAGGTGAGGATCTCCAGAAATAAAAGATTCAACTAAATGAGCTTTCGATGACCACACACGCGTGAGCTCATCAACTGTTCTTGGCCGCGCTAAAACTTTATACCCGAGCCCTGGATTACTTTGAAGATGGGATGCAATTTTTTGCGCGATAGTTCCTGCACCAAAGACTAAAACTGGCTCTAATCCTTTGCCCCGGTTATAAAAATAAAGCTCTATAAAATGAGTTGCTATTCTCCCCAAACTTACAAAAATAATGCTCATACCCCAACCAGCTAAAATAATAAAGCGCGAAGAAAAAAGTTCACGCTGAAAAAAAATGACAAGGATAATCAGCATGGTCCCTACTGACGAGGCAAAAAATATATTTAAGAACTCATAAGAGAAATGTCTTCTTTGGGTCAAACGATACAATCCAGACAAGGTAAAAATAACAAGCCATACTAATGCAATAAGTAATATATGATAAAAATATTGCTTAAAGGGAATCTCATAAATCACGGGCCGCAACTCTACCAGCGTAGAGAAACGCAGATAGTATACAAAGATCCCGGCTAATACCAGCATTACATAATCAATAGGTATTAAAAGACTAGAAATGATGAGTTTAAGCCTTTGCATGCCCCGTAGAAGAATTTTGACAGCTGTATAAATTATACATGTCAAAATTGATTAAAACGTTTATTAAAAATGATAATTTGTTATCCCCGCGGCGCCTTAAATTTTTCCTTTAAAAAAATTTAGGTCAACCCAGTAGAAGAAATTTGACCTAAATTTCTCTTCCAGAGAAATTTTAAAAAACAAAAGTCAAATTTTCTCTACTGGGTCAAAATTTCTCTACAGGGCATGTCTTTATAGTATCCAAAAAAAAGGGAAATTGCAAGCGTTAAACTTGCAATTCCCACATACGCCCCATTAGAAAGTTATAATTGTTTTTCGCAGCAAACTAAAAAGGTTATTTAGAGCTTACAAAGCGAGCTTTCTAACGGGATAAATAGACCTATAAGCCGAATTCTGTCGAGGATGATTATTTATCTGGGTCCGCTGTTACCAGCGAACTCGTACGACCTACCGTAGTTTGGTCTTTCATCCAGGTAAGGATTTAGCCGTTTCACCTCAGTTTTCCTATCCCTTTATAACTGAGCTCAACCTGTGTTTACCTACGTTTTGCGAAGCAAAACTTCGGTAAACAAGGATACAGGCTGCCTTTTAGATTTCTCTGAGGGCGTCACTGTTCGCACCTCTACCCCGCCCTCTATGCTCATCACTAATACTTAATGTTTTACAGGCTTATAATATGCTTGTATATATCATCGATGTACGGTCATAAGCTTAGAGGGCGGGGCGACGGGCGTTACCCGCTACCCTGCTCCAAGTATGCAAAATACTGAATACTTGGGGATGTTCGGACTTTCCTCCCCGCACTCAACGCATTGAATACGGAGCAATCATCCAGTCTACTTAAGTGTAGGGCGGGCCCACACATTAAAAAAATGCTTTAATTCTTCTTTTTAGTTTTACCGAGACAAAGTTAATCGCCTGGCTGTTTTGCTTAACCGCTTCTAAGACCACGTCTTTATCATTTTGCAATTCTTTTGAAGCATAATCAAGCGCAATACCGTCGTGTTTAACTGCCGCTAACACCACGTCTTTATCATTTCGTAATTCTTTTGAGGCATAAATAAGCGCAATACCGTCGTGTTTAACTGCCGCTAACACCACGTCTTTATCATTTCGTAATTCTTTTGAGGCATAAATAAGCGCAATACCGTCGTGTTTAACTGCCGCTAACACCACGTCTTTATCATTTCGTAATTCTTTTGAGGCATAAATAAGCGCAATACCGTCGTGTTTAACTGCCGCTAACACCACGTCTTTATCATTTCGTAATTCTTTTGAGGCATAAATAAGCGCCTGACCGTTTTGCTTAATCGCTTCTAACACCACGTCTTTATCATTTTGCAATTCTTTTGAAGCATAATCAAGCGCAAAAGCGTTTCGTTTAATTGCTTCTAACACCACGTCTTTATCATTTCGTAATTCTTTTGAGGCATCACCAAGCGCAAAAGCGTTTCGTTTAACCGCTTCTAGCACAATATATTTATTAGCCCTCAGGTCTTTGGACAAAATCGATAAGGCATAATTATGATCTCTAAGCGCTGACAAAGCACTATTAAACCGTTCATCTTCTTTTAATGCCTCTTCATATAAAATATCTTCACTCGTAATGCCCTGATCCTTTACTGCAGCAGCTATTTCTGCAAGTTTGGCATGCCCACGATCTTCTTTTTCATGTCTATCCCATCCTTTTTCTATCGCTTGAGACATATAATTTACATTAAAAGTTATAAATATGACCTTTTTTAAATAAAGTTTGATTTTTCTCTTCTTATAATAATAACATAAATTATCTTACGTGTCAAGGCTCTCATCAATCGCCTTATTAACAAGCGCATCAGCAATCTCATTTTTTAGCTTCTCAATTTGATACTGGCTCAGGTCTCGGACCCCTTAATATAATAACACAAATCCTCTCGTTTGTCAATACTTACTTTGTGATCATAATAAATTAAGCAACAAGCTTACTGCTGCCGCTAAAACAAACGCGATTTGAAAACTGACAAGACTAATTAAGATAAGCAATAAAATGCCCATCAAGGCCCGACCTGTATGCAGACTAATCTCTCTCAATACTGTATATTCATCAATATACGCACCGCGGTCAGTTGATAAATCATAGTAATATGCATCAAATGGAGTTCGTAACATAATACTAGCCAAACTATGAAACGTACCGACCACAAAAATTTGAAACGCAGTAGCAACAAATGCTTTCGCGGTCCAACCCAGGGCATAAATAAATGATCCTAATTTAATCAAGCGCTTTTTCGGTACTTTATCAGTATATTCACCAATAAATAATTGAAGTGTAATTGACCCGATAACAACTAAAGCGGTCACGGCCCCAACAGCTAAATACTGTCCTTCCAAAATTTGGTAAATAAAAATTGGCCAAATCATAACTCCAACCATACTTTGACCCCCATCAGCAGCATACGCCATTCGCCAGCGACGATTTTTCTTCTTAAGCAATTCTCTAAACGTCTGAAAATAAGAATATTCAAACCGCGCCTTCACATCAGAAAGGCCTGATAAGGGGATAAGGGCAAACGCCAGAATAACCATTACCAATATAAAAAGAAGATTAAAACTATAGCTCGTTAAAAGAAGCCCGGCTAAAAGCGGCGCACCAATGCCCACTAAATATCTAAGGATTGCCAACCATGCCATCTGGCGTCCGCGATGCCGACCATCAGTAAACTCAACAAAACTCGTATGATAAGGTATCCAATAAACCAAACGAAAAATTAATAAATTAATATTAGCTAAAATGGCAAAAATGAGTGGATTGCTATGGAGAAAGTAAAGACTTAAATAAAAAAGAATAATAAAAGCTCGTCCTGTCATCATTGACCGCTTTAAACCAATTTTAGACATCACCATAGCTCCAAACGGAACTAACAAAGCATAGAGAGCATAGCCGGCCATATAAAAAACAATCACCAGATAAACTGAATAACCAAACTCTTGAAATAAAAAAATTGGCAAAAATATGCCTATCATCCCACTGGCTAATGATACAATGGTATGGTATACGCATAGTAATTTAAAGTCGGGAGAAAATTGTAATCGTTTAAACAAATGCATCTTAATGATTATCAATCGCCTCATTAACTAATGCATCTGCCTGCATGTTTTGAGAACGAGGGATATGGTAAAAATTAACTGTTTTAAAATTCTGCGACAAATTCCATGCTTTAATAAATAAAGACCCTAAGGCTGGATTTTTTATTTTATATTTTTGATTTAACTGCTCCACAACCAATTTGCTGTCTAGGTAGCAATCAAGCTCATCAGCACCTAATTTTTTTGCCTTTTCTAATCCTAGAATAAGCGCTTTGTACTCTGCTTGATTATTAGTCCCTTCCCCTAAAAATTGGGCATATTTTTTAATCACCTTATGATTTTTATCATATACAACCGCGCCAGCGCCACTTGGCCCTGGATTACCTCGCGCTCCTCCATCGGTATATAATATAAGCTTCATCTATATCTATTATTTTGGACTGTTTCTATTGTCCATATTTATGCCGATCGGTTTTTTTAGGGACAATAGATTTTTATATTTTTTATCCTTTTACTCTTATACTTTCGCTTTTCTTAAGGTCTATTACTTTTATTTGTAATTCCTGCCGTCCATTAAAAAAATTTATACTCAATTCAACAACTATATCTACATGATCGCCAGTTGTTACTTGTTTTACCCTATCTTTACCATTAAAATAAATCATTTTTCTATTATCCTCACCTACGAGCAAACGATAATGCTGTCCATTTCTACCAACTGCAGTCACATTTTTCAAAGGTATATTTTTAAGCAAAAAATACGGCTGAGGATTTCCATCGCCAAACGGCTCAAACTTAGAAAGCACTTCGTAAAAATCCCAGTCAATATCATCTAAACTAATCTCGGTATCAATTAAAAGTTTAGAAACAAGTCTATCAGCTTGTAATTCTTTCTCTCCTATTTTATAAATATCCTGCTTAAAATCATCAAGCTCATCTATATTTTTAAAATTAAATCCTATTGCCTGAGGGTGCCCGCCAAAATCAATAAAATAATGCCCTATCTTGCTCAATGCTTCAAATAAATTAAAGCCGGGCACTGAACGACCGGACCCTTTAATGCCCGTCTCTCTATGATTTACTATAATAGTAGGACGATGATAATAATCAACAAGTCTATTTGCCATCAGCCCGAGCAATCCGCCTTGCAAATCTTTTTCAGATATAAATATAATATTATGAGAAGGTTTTGGCCCGAGCTCTTTTATAATCTTTTTTAATGCCTCCTCTACTAATTGAATTCTTTTATTATTGAGATCTTGAATGCGCTTGGCACGTTTATCTGCCCCTTCCTGGTCAGAAGACAAGAGGAGCCTTAAAGATCCGCTTGCATGACCAATTCTCCCTGAAACATTTAACCGCGGACCGAGAATATATCCAATAGATCGCGCGGTTATCGCTCCAGGACGCAGCGAATCTATAACACCAATTAACGCGCGCAAGCCAACATTGGCAGTCTTATTTAAAACAATCAAACCATAAGTCGTAAGTGTTCTATTCTCACCGAGAAGTATCATGCGATCGGTTATAGTGCCAATCGCAACAAGGTCAAGAACCCATTTTTCAAATGCCTCTTTATTTTTAATGTTACACCTTTTATCGCGAAGCAAGGCTTGTATTACTTTAAATGCAACACCAGTGCCTGACAAAAAACGATTAGGGTAGGTCTCGCGTGATACTTTAGGATTAATAATAGCAAAGGCAGGAGGCAATTTTTCTGGCTCACTATGATGATCAGTGATAACCACTGATATACCATGTCTCTCAAGTTTTGCGATTCCATCTACATTAGTAATGCCACAATCACACGTAATAACACAATCCGGCTTCTCTTTTATAAATATCTCTGCTACTCTACTATTGAGTCCATACCCCTCGATGTCTCGGTCAGGAATATAGACCTCTAGATTACGAATGCCTAATTCTTTAAAACCTTTGAATAAAATAGTTGATGCACATGCGCCATCAGTATCTGAATCACCGCAAATTATGATTTTCCCTTGTTTTGCAACTATAGCATATATCTTATCAACTGCTTTTTTCATGTCTTTAAAAATAAATGGATCGTGAATGTCACGCGTATAATCAGGGTTTAAAAATTGGTCAATTGCTTTTTTTGTCTTTACTCCCCGATTATATAACAATTGTAAAATGACCGGATGAAACTCCGGAAATTTATTTTTAAACTCTTTTGGTATTTTGGGCGCAAGCTCCCAAATTCTTTCCATTACGTCTGTGTTTTTATCTTTTTTATCCCGCTATATTTTTGCAATACTTTAGGCACTTTTACACGCCCGTCTTTTTGCTGATAATTTTCTAAAATAGCAATAAGAATACGCCCTATTGCAAATGCCGTACCATTTAAGGTATGGACAAACTCTAATTTTCCGTTCTTGGTGCGATAACGAACATTTAATCTCCGTGCTTGAAAATCAGTGCAATTAGATGTTGAATGTGTTTCTCGATACTTATTTTGAGACGGAATCCAGCATTCAATATCATATTTTGCCGCTGCAGGATCGCCCAAATCACCAGTACATATTGCAACAACAGAATAGGGAATTTTTAATGCCTTAACAAGCTCCTCTTCTAAAGATAAAAACAGCGTATGCTCTTTTGGGGACTCTTCGGGCGCACAAAAACTAAACATCTCAATTTTGTCAAACTGATGAGATCGCAAAATCCCTTTTACGTCTCTCCCGTATGAACCAGCCTCTCTTCGAAAGCACGTCGAGAACGCAACATAACGCTTTGGTAGTTCTTCTCTTTGCAAGACCTCATCCATATGCATGGGCCCAACTGACTGCTCTGAAGTGCCAATTAAATACAAATCATCTTTTTCAACTCTATACACTTCATCTGCTCCTCTCTCTAAATATCCCATAGCTTGCATAGCTCTGGGCCTGATCATTACGGGAGGAACAATAGGAATAAAATTTAACTTTGTTAATGTATCAAAAACAAATTGCACCAATGCAAACTCTAATAATACTGCTTCATTTTTAAGGTATCCAAAACGAGATCCTGAAACCTTTCCGGTACGATCAACATCGATAAGATTAAGCATTTTCCCGAGCTCGATGTGATCCTTTGGTTTAAAGGAAAAATGGGGAACCTTCCCCCACTTTTTTAAAACCTGGTTATAGAAGTCATTTTTGCCAACCGGAACGTTATCCAAGGGGATATTAGGAACAGAAAGCAAAAATGCTTTAAATTCTTTGGATACAGATTTTAGCTCAGTATCTAAATTATCTATGCGGCCAACCAATCTCTGGGCTTTTAAAATTGCCTCTTTTTTATCTTCCTCCCTCAATCTGGCTACTTGCTCAGATACTTTGTTATGTTCTGCTTTTAAACTTTCTAATTCTTGTATTAATTTCCGGCGCTTTGTATCTAGATCCAAAAGCTTATCAATATCAACATTGACCTGCTTATCCTTACACGCCTTTTTTATCTTATCAGGATCACTTCTAATTAGTTTAATATCTAACATATTTTTTCTTTAGCCTCTGCCATTATAAAAAAATAGAACCAGATAGGCACTCGCTTCGCTCGTGCACTATCTCCCTTTGGGCAGCCCTTTTTATCAAAGGGCTGGGTCGTATCTAGCTCGTAGCCTATCGCAGTCCAGCTCTTTAGCCCGAAGGGCAAAGGGCTGTCGGAATTTTAACTTTTGAAATTCCGAT
>JALLOP010000054.1 GCA_027718005.1 Patescibacteria group bacterium AH-259-L07
CTAATTTCGATGAGGATTGGATCATCGTAATTCAGATAACATATCACAAACTAACAAAAAGGAGGAAAAGTCATGGCAACAATCCTTGATATCACTGCAGAGCACAACCCTGGACTGTGCGACTCGGACACTGGCGAAAGCTGTGTGACCGAGAAGGTCGTGGACGTCACCGAGGAATGTCCGGGAGCCAATGAGAAGGAGCGTCGCATTCTTCTCTACACCAGAGCAAGGCGCGGCCGCATTGTACAGATAACGCACCCCTACAAAGGCAAGGAGTATATGGGCTCGCACATTCATTTCTTTGTGGATGAGCTCGATGCCGAGATGCATGTCGCTCCAGGCCACGACACCTTTGGCTCATGGGCAAGCGAACTCGGACTCGACAAGTCGGCGCTTCGCACTCTCATTGAGACGCATGCGCCTCCGGCCTAAACATCGCAAGTGGTTGTGTGATCATAAGCCCCAGCAGACGCGTGCTGCTCGGGGCTTCTTTATTATAAAAAATTGGAAAAGAGCCCAATAAAAAATAAAAAAAATATTCAAATTTTCTCTTTTGGGGAACCAGATACACAGCGTTAGACGAAGTTGCGACTAGGTTTAGTATTTGAAAGATTAATTTTAGAATTAACTTTTTTAATCGTACAAACTTGATATTCGCACTAAATGAAGTCGCAATTTTGTCTAACTGGTTTTTAGGTGATTTGTTTTTGGTCTTTGTTTAAAAAGAGGGCTAGGAGTGGGTTTTTTAAGCCAAAATACCTTATTTAATTATGCGCCCTTTTGGCTATCGATGCGATACTGAAAAATAAATATGCAACTCGGTGCCAAGCGCTTCCGCAATCTTACGCAAAAAGGACACGGTTGGGTTATACGTGCCTCGTTCAAGACGAGATATAGCTGATTGCTTGGTGCCAATCTTTTTAGCAAGTTCTGCTTGAGTAAGTCCTTGTTTGAGACGCTGCTCAATAATTAACTGTATCAGCTCAAACTCTGGGCCCAGCTCATCGTAGGCCTTTTTAACTTCTTTATCTTTAAGTAATTGACTTTTGAGGGTTTTGTAAGATTTCATAAGCTTTTTTACTCATAATAATATTTAATATCAATATAACGTATATGTTATATCATGTCAAGCCCTGTAATTTCTTGATGACAGTATTAAGCTCTCGCTGTGGAGTCTTTTGAGTTTTCTTTATGAAACCGCGCAGAAGGATAATTTCTCCTTTTTGAAAAGCATAAAAAATACGCACTTCTTGCTGACCGCGAATTCTCAGTTCAAAAAGATCGCTCCTTACTTTTTTGCTATGTGGTAGTCCGAGCTGGCGACCAAATAGCTCAAGTAGGTCAATAGTGCGCAAGACTTTTGCAATTGTGGATTTTCCCAATGACGTAATAAATTTCTCTACATCTTTATCAATATAAATTCTCATACTCTTTCTTAAGGGGCTTCCCAGGGGAGTGTCCCCTTTTTACGAATATATACAAAGCAACCACAACCTGGTGCAAAAGCCTTGTATATGCTATACTATAATAAATACGTAAATCAAGTCATGGGGGCTTGATAGATTCACATTGTACCTAACAGAGGAGGTTACACCATGAAACAGGTTCTTGCAGTTATGTGTGTTGCGATTCTCGTACTTTTTACTGTCGGGTGCAAGAAATCGGAAGAGATTCGTGCGCCTGAGAAAAACCAGCGACTGGAACGCATTCAATCGATAGCAAACAAAGTAATTGGCAATATCGAGTATATCAAGAATCCGCGAACCGGCCTCTGTTTCACCTACCATTGGGGTGGTATAGCCAGCGGTGGACCCGCTCTTGCGACCGTTCCCTGTGATTCAGTTCCGCCTGAATTGCTTACAGTGACGAAGTAAAACAAGGACTGAGCAGACCAACTGCTCCCGCCAATACACGAAAGTTGATGCGGATTTTTTTTTCTAAAAAATTGAAAAAAGGCTTTTTAAAAAATAAAAAATTATTTAATTTTCTTCTTTTACGGAACCAGTTACACTGTGTTATTTAAGCGAGGATGAGCCCCGACCTCATTATTAGAATTAAAATAAGAGGAGTCGGGGCGAAAGCGCAGCGTCCCCCGAGCGACTAAAAGAAGCGAAGGCGTATGACGCAGGCGAGTTGCCTTATTTCTTCAATAATTCTTGCTCTTCCTCAATGATTTTCAAAACAAGTTTTTCAATACCTAAACCACGCAAATGTGCTAATTTAACAAGCTGCATAAATGCATCTCCAATAGCGTTATCCAATTCTTCCTCACTGAATTTGTCTCTGCGAGATTGTTGATCCACATACTCACGTGCTAGCTCACCTACTTCCTCAACAAGATGATTGAAAGTAAGCTGTTCGTTAGGCTGAGTATTTCTTTTCTTATCCCAAGCAGAGACAAATTCCACTATTTTGTTTTGAAAATCTTTTACGTCCATAATGATCAGATTAATTGTTATCTGTAAAAATATTTTGAGTAACTCGCCGAGTAATATATCGCCTAATGTATCAGCATATCTGAAGTGCCTGGATTTTTCGCTTTCTATCTTCTGAACCGCTTATAAATATCGTGCGGTCCGACTTCGATCAGATCTATAGTGTCTGGTCCAGAAAATTCAAAAAGAACCCTATAACCATCCTTGAGATAAAACGCCAGACACTCTTGGAGTCTACCTTTGAGCTTGTGCGTTTTTAGCGTCGGATGATGAGGGTTCTTTGCAAAAATGATGATCTTCTCGTCAAAATCTTCTCGGAGGTGAGGCGTTAGTCCTTTGTAACTCCGTTTGAAGCGCTATGAGAGATTAATTTTCATATTATGAATGCAACTCGGCAATTACGTCCTTGGCATTGGTAAAGCTCTTGTAGTTACCAAGGGCATAATCGAGCCGTGCTTCGTTGATAATCTCATCAAGCGTTTCAGCCTCATTCAACCTCTCGATTCCGTCGGTGGCAATCTCACAGATTATCTTTTTCTCCTTAGGATAGCGGAGGATGCACCGGAGAGAAGACAAAGGTATTTTCACCATTGCTTCAGTGTCTCTTGAACCTAGCTTTGTGCTGGTTCCAGGGCGGGTTCTTTTTCGCAATTTAGCGGTTTTTACAGTAGCCATATGCTTGTGAATTATTATATGTATATAGTAGCACAGATAGAAAAATAAAACAAGGGAAAGTCCAGGTAAATTTAGGTAAGTGCCGAGCCGAGGGCTGAGCCTTTTATCCCGTGTTATACGAGGGTGAGCGATAGCGACGAAAGCGCAGCGACCCCGAAGCGTTTAAGTTG
This sequence comes from Patescibacteria group bacterium AH-259-L07, assembly GCA_027718005.1. GTDB lineage: Bacteria > Patescibacteriota > Patescibacteriia > UBA2591 > UBA6264 > JALLOO01. Next base: position 3,281 of record JALLOP010000054.1, read on the forward strand.
GGGGCGTTACTTATTCGTTCTGCTCCTAACTTCCTCTATAACTTCAAACCAATAATCTCCGTGAGGCACATATTTTTCTGGGGATGTTTTTAATTCTTCTTCAATTTTATCAATAGGAAAAAATTGAATTTTTGCTACTTCTTCATCTTGTAAAGTCAGTTTTTTAATATCACCATCGAAATTAAGAAAATAAACGTAATAGAATTCATTATTTACTAACTTTTTGTAAACTGCTTTATGTTTTCTAATTTTAAAAAACTGCAAATCTTCCGGTTTTACAGATAATCCAATTTCTTCTTCCATTTCTCTAAGAGCTGAAATAATAGGCTCTTCTCCAGCACTAATATGACCTGACGCAGAGATATCCCACATATTTGGATAAAATTCTTTATTTTCAGCTCTTAATTGAAGAAGAATTTCTCCCTTGGAGTTATATATCCAAATATGCGAAGCTCTATGCCACGATCCGTTTTTATGTACCTCACTTTTCATCTTTCGGATGTTAAGAGGCTCATTATTTTCGTTGTAAATATCGATTAGTTCATCAGCCATATTATTGGTTTGGAAATTATTGTTTAAAATATTTTCGTTTGGAAACAGTAGCCCCGACTTAAATGTCGTATAATGTATCGGAATATCTGAAGTTTTTGGGTGCAAAAAATTTGCGTTCCTTATTAAAATTCTAAAAGGTAAATTTCTTGAACCTCATATCCCGCGTTAGGCGATGTTAATTCTTGACTTTCATTAATTCTCGTCGTGCCAACTTTTTAGCTGACTCAGTGAGAAAGTAATCGGACCTATCAATTCTTTTCTCGGCCATGTCGATGAGCTTTTCTTTTGAATAACCAAAGCGTCGTTCGTCAGCCTCTATCCCGGTCAGTGTAAATGTCCATAGTTTGTCAGCATCCTTGAGAACTCTGTCTTCTTTGCTGATGGGGTTTTTATTTGTATCGTGTTGCCTAATGATCTCAACGATTTTCTTAGTTTTCTCACTGTCATAGTTCAAGTCGTTGAGGATTTTTTTTGCAAGCCGAGCTCCCTCAATTTCATGCTTGACGCGTACGTCGACTTTTGACTTCATACTGAGCTCTTTTTCTTTGGTAATTTTATTTTTGAAAATATAAAAACGTTCTTCCTCTGACAGTTGACTCCATCCAATGTCATGAAGAATGGCTGCTGGCACGACGATTTCCTCGTCAGCGCTTTCACTTTTCAAGAGCTCGATGGCAAACTGTGCAACAATTTCCGCGTGACCTGCATCATCACGTGTGTCTTGATATGGTTTCGATAACTCAAATATTTCCTCGTAGACTTTTTCCATGAAACTGAGAGTCAAGAATTAATTTCACTTAACGTCGCGATTAAGAAAAGTTTGCGGAACGAAGTAGAGCAAATTTGGAAAAATTATTGCAGAATTTTCCTCTTAACCGCTATTATGCGCCCGAGACTTTATGTCTCGGTCGGAGCACGTAGCGCGAAAGAAGTAGCTGATTTTTCGTGCAAGTATAAAACCCAAGCTCAAGGCAATTTTTTAGAAAGCCATTCCACAACAATATTGTAGAGTTTTCCCCTGCTTGGAATCATACCATGGTCAGCATTTTCAATGATTATTTTTTGTTTTGGCTCATTAGCATTTTCAAAAACTAATTCCATATCAGAAAGAGGAACAATGTTGTCTTTTTCTCCATGTGCAAAGAGAATAGGACACTTGATCTCTTTTATTAAATTAAGAATATTATAACTATCTAAGTCTTTCCAAAACAAAGATTCAACTTTGATGATTGTTCCATTTGATCTTTTTCTAACAGATAAACTCTCCGGTTTGTATCCCTCACCAAAGTGTTTTGAAAGACGCTCTTTTGGATGAGCTAATGTTCCAAGCATGACCATGCATTTTGCTTCTGGATGTAAAGCTATCGTTGTTGATGTTCCAAAAGATTGACTTAGAATCCCTATTTTATTAGTGTCTACTTTTGGATCGGATTTTACAAAGTCAATTATTGATTGTAATTCATCTCTCAATTTCGTTAAACTGGATTTTGAAAAATCTCCTTCACTCTCACCACATCCAGAAAAATCAAAACGATATACAATAATTCCTAAATCTGAAAGTCGTTTTGCAAAATCATCAAAGAGCCCATCCTCCTCTTTGTAGTAGGCAAATCCATGCACAAATACCATTGCTGGATTTTTTTCATTTAATTTTGGTGGAATGGCTTTTAATCCAATTAGTTTTTCTCCAAATTTATTGATGATTGAAACTTTTTTTTCCATATTACAATAGAGATTCACATTAACATATAAATCTTTTGAGCTTGGGTGGAATCTGTGTGTGTTTTCCCCATTTAGAAAAATTAGCTATTCCGCACATTAGCCAAAATGTCGCTTCGCTCCATTTTGACTAATGTTTCTGAATATCTGAAGTTGCGAAGCCAATTTGGGAAAGCGAAGCGCAACGAGCTTTCCGTATAGTCGCTGTTATATGGTGAGCTTACAAGGCGAACGAGGGAGCGAAGCGACCGACAGTATGACGCAGGCGGCGGCTTACAAATTCTTAATTATTTCTTCTTTAACTTGCTGCAAAACATCCTGCTCCACAGGATCTTTATGTCGTGCTTTTGATGTAAATATATGTGGCCATCCATCGTCTGTCCAGATGGTTCCCGCAAAGTTTCTCGGACCGGAGTATCGTGGAACAATATGAAAATGCGTGTGCTTATCTTTCATCATCAATATTTGATAATTGATTTTGTCATAAGAGAAACTTTGCTTCAAAGCTTTCTCCACATCTTTCGCAACGTGGGCGAATCCCCCCATCTCTTCTGATGTTATTTCGGAGAAGGTCTCCCTATGTCTGTCGCTTTGTGATGGCTACACAATTGCCCAATGTTGTGTTCTTGTTTCTTATCAAAAGTTTCCAATATTTGTATTCTTTGATTAGGTTATTTTGCTCATCAAAGACTTCAAATATATTGCAACAAGTCATATTGTTTAAGGTTATTGGTATGTTTTAAATAATTTTCTAAAAGCCACCGCCGAGTAATATTGTACATAACGTATCCGAGTATGCGATGTTTTGCGGAGCGTGGCGAAGTAAAATATGGGAGAGCGAGAGTGCAGCGTGGCAAGCCGTAGCGGAGCGGAGGCGCAGAGTAAAATAAAGGCATTTCAATAATTTCAAAGCGAGAAGAAAATTTACTCCAAATTATTTTCCCATTCTACAATCTCACTCACTGCCTGATCGGTGTGGGTATAAAGAGCAAGGTGTCCACCGCCATCTATGATGGCCAGTTTTGATTGTGGTATTTCTGCATGAATTTCTTTTGCACGTTCAAGTGGTGTTACTTTAGTATCGTCCGAACCCCAAATCATCAAAACTGGCATTTTTAGCGTCTTGTAGTCCGTCTTTACTTTCATAGTCGTTTCAATATCAGTCATAACGATGTATTTGGCAGCGGCTTCATGGGATTGAACATGACTCCAAGGTGTACCAAGCCAGGACGACATCATAGCTTTTTTGACGAAGAGCGGAACATATTTAGTTCCGACCATAGCGTCAAATATTGGTTTCCATTTAAATCGAAGGCGGTAATAAAAATTATTTGGTCTATCTGTTTGTGAAGCATCAACCAGAATAAGCCCTGGCGTATTTTCAGAATAAAGCGAGGCATATGTTGAAGCTATGCCGCCGCCAAATGACTGCCCCATAATAAACTGTGGCTCAATTTCTAAAGACGCTAAAAATGCGTGGACAAACCTTGCATACTCTTCCATATCCCAAACTTCCGAAGGTGGCGCAGCCCGTACCAGCCCTGGTAATTCCAGACCAACCACATAGAAATGCTGGGCAAGTTCCGAAATGACACGTTCTTTTCCTTTGTTGCAGACATTGTTTTTATGAGCACCCCAGCCGTGCATGAAAAGAATGGTCGGCTTGGAAGGATCACCCGCAGTTTGATAGTACGTCTCTAAATCATTGACGGTTATTTTGTGGTCTTGAACTTGCACAGGCATTTCGTAATTTGATAAGCAGTCTTTTTTTATTAACACAATGAATACTATAGCAAGAAGGGCTGTGCCGCCGATTAACCAGTATTTCCGTTTTTTTTCATAAAGTGAATGGGCTATTATAACTATAAAAAATTTTCTTCTCGCTTCATTAAAAAGTAAATGCCTTTATTTTATTTCAGCTAATGGGCGCGGGTTATACGAAGTTTACGACAAGCCGAAGACTTGGAGGAAGAATTTCTGCATAACCCGAGTTCGGCGAAGTCGTGAGCGAAGCGAGCGGCAAGCCGAACGAGGGCGAAGCCCACAGGCATTGTGCAAAATAAGCGAGCGAAGCGAGCGATTTTGCTGAACGTTAGGGATATACGAAGTTTTGCGACTGGAAGAGGCAAAAATTTGGGCGAAGGGCGAGCCGAGTCCCGAACTGCATACGCTGTGTTATACGCCCCCGACGACCGAAGGGAGGAGAGCGCAGCGAGGCACGAAACGAAGTGGAGTGCAAATTTGGGCGAACAAGTGCAACGCAGTGAGCCATATATCCCTTGTTATACGCCCCGAGCGAAACGAAGTGTAGCGAGAGTGCAACGTGGTCGGAGCGAAGCGGAGCAAGTTAAGAAAAAAACTCATTATTTGTTGTGTTTATTCCAGTTTTCAGTTAAAGCAGAAATATCTTTTTTAAATTGTTTCATTAATTTTTGGTTTTCTCTAGTTTTTTCCCAGTTTGCTCGTTCTTTGGCGTCTAATAATTCAGCAAAAATGTCTCTAAAAAATCTTGGAAATCCTAGCTTTATGTCTACAAGCCACATTTGATTTTTGTTTTCGAAAAAAAGATATTTCTGCTTTTGCGCGAATTCATGTTTAACTTCCTTTAGGGCGGTAATTCTATGTAATACATTTTGATCAGAAATGATTTCTTTTGTGTCGTGACTAAAGGGCAAAAAGTGTGTATGCGCATGAAATACTGTTTGGCCAGTAATACCGTGTTCAAATATTCCAACTTCTCCATAGAATGCACTTATAAATGATTTTACTTTTGAATATAAATCAACATATTTTTTGAAAGCATCCTCTGATAAATTACCCATCGTGGAAATATGTTCTTTCGGGATAATAAGAATATGGCCTTGAATAAGAGGGTGCACGTCACAAACCACCCAAAATAAATTATCATCGTAAAGTGGATATTCGAGCCCAAGACCACCAGGACAATGAGCACAATCTTTTTCAAAATTTTTAGTCATAAAATAAAGAGTCTTTTTCTTAATTACGCTTAACGTATGCGACTATATGAAACCCCGACTTATCGGGATTTGGGAAACCGAGGTGCAACGAGCTTTCCGTATATCCCTTGTCATATGAGGGTGAGCATAACGCAGTGAAGCGAGAGCACAGCGTCACCCGAGCGACTGAAAGGAGCAAAGGCGTATGACGCAGAGCACTTTTTTCGTTATTTAGAAAAAATAGACTGCACAAACTTTTTGGCTTCTTCCCGACATTCTTCACTAAAGACTTTTTCTTGCTTCACATAATGATAAAAATATCCACTAAATTTCATGTCAAAATATTTAGATGTTCTAGAAAATGGCACTTCAAATCCAATTGGCAATTCTTGATCCGTACCAGAGACAACTAAATAAATCTTTTTATTCTTCAATTTTCTCCCCAAATCTTTTCGAATTTGCAATAAATCAGATAAGCGATCAAAAAAAGTTTTCATAAGAGCACTCATAGAATACCAGTAAATAGGTGTTGCAAAAATAATACTTTGTGAGTTTGCCATTTTCTCAGCAATTTGTAAAAAGTCATCGTTTGAATTGCTATGTTCATAATCATAATAGGAAATATCTGTCTTCAAAAGATCAATGAATTGGATATTTTTATCTTTGAATAATTCATCAACTACCATTCTCGTTGTACCGTTACTTCTTGAACTGCCAAAAATCAATAAAATTTTGTCATCCATAATAATGAAGAGATTATGTAAATTTATATATCTTGCGAGAAGATTCGTTAGGAAAAAGCGCCCGAGTAATATGTCACTTAACGTCAGGGATAAAAGAGGTTTTTCTGAAGGCGAAGACGGAAGAAAAATTTGGGAAAAATGCGTGCCGAGTCCCGAACCGTACATCCCTTGTTATATGATCCGAGCGAAACGAAGTGGAGCGGGAGCGCAGCGAGGCAAGGATCTGTTTCACTAAACATTATTTATGAAATGTTCTTGTATCGGAAACTCTAAATTCCGATACAACAGGAAAGGGGTCGGGGAAACGTAGTTTCCCCGTGGGGGTGACAGGAGCGAATCCCTTCACCCAGCGGAACTGG
>JALLOP010000055.1 GCA_027718005.1 Patescibacteria group bacterium AH-259-L07
TTATGCTATACTGAAAGAGGTCGGTTCCCCGTTAGGGGTAGTCCACCTCTCGACGATGTGGATAACCGCAAGGTGACTGACCCCAAAAAAACTTCACTTACTGTGGAGTTTTTTTGTTATTAAAACATCCCTCTAATATATTCCAGTTAATTTTATCAAGGTCTGGTAAACATGTTAATCCAACACCTCTCACTGTTTTGTTTATAGGATGATACATAAAATTGCACCTTATTCTATCGAAATATTCATACATATTCATTTTAATTTTCCCATTCCTATTTTTAGCTTTGCCTGTCCATTCTCTGCCGAATTCTACGAATTGTCGAAAAATATTGTAAGCGCAAATATCAGCCGCTTGCAGAAAATTTTCTCTACTTGATTTTTTGAACTTAATGTCAGTTATTTTTGTATATTTATCAACATAAATCTTTTCCATTCCAATATTTTTCCGGAAAATGCCTAAAATTTTATCATGGTGCCCAATGGTTAACTTTAGTGATGACTCCATCTGGTCGAATATTACTATATTATAACCACTTGCGTATTCTAATCTTTCAAATAAAAGTTGAGTAGTCTTTAATAAAGGATTGCCTTCTTCTCTCCGTCTTTTAGCGTCTCCATAAAATCTTTTATCAAAGATAACACCTATTAATTTCAATTTATTGTTATGTTGAGCAATCAGATCAACAAATTTTTCGCCAAATTCATTAAGCTTCTCAGGGATTATACCATAAACATCAAAATAATGTTTTTTCCGTTGATGTGGATTTCGCAACCAGTCGGATTTTACTTCTACCTTATGAGTAGCAAAGTATTTATGTTTCAATTCGTTAATTCTTTTGTTGATTTGATTAATGTCTCCTTGTTTAACTCTAAGGCCGCATAAAACAAAATAATTATCACGCCAAAACTCTTCATAATCCTTAAATGCTGGCGGATTACTAGTAAAATCTTGTGAGTATGGACTCTTGTATTCCTTTTTACCGCTTTCATCAATGAGTACTTTATAAAGCATAAAGTTGTTTATAACCTATCTTAAATCCCATTTTGATTATAGCAGATTTTTAAAGGATGTCATGACGCCAACGAATAAAGGTTGTTATAAAGAAAAATAGACCTCATGGGATTTCGTTGCCTGCCCCGTAGTTCCGCCCAAGGCGGATACTACTGGGGGAACCAGATTATGCAGGAGTTAATGGGTTGGTAGCGGTTGTCCCAACAATTGCTCTTGACAAGTGCATAAATATTTGGTATTATCAAATATAAAGTAGAGGAAAAGTAAATTAGTTCGACTACCATATTTCACTAACCAAGATTAATTACAGGAGGGATACCCAGTGGAATTACAGCAGTTTGGTTTTAATGTGGTAACGGTTGGTTTTTTAGGAACAGTTTTTTTCACCTTTGTACAAGCGTGGGCTCTCTGGAAACAAAAGAAAGCCATTTGGGATAATAAATCAGGACAGTCAGTTAACATTATTTGGTTCTCGTATACTGCCGCTTCTTTTGTAAGAATGTTAATCTATGGTGTAGCAATACAAAGCATAGCGCTTGGTATCAATGGTTTACTGCTGAGCTTACTGTATATTCCTATTCTTGTAGGGTTGTGGAAATTTAAAAGGTTTAATAAATCAGAACGTTTTCTTGGTATATGCTTTTTGATCACTATTCCTATAATGATAGCTATTCCAGCTAAAGATTGGTTCTTTTTTCTCTTAGCGTTTATTGGTGTTATTCCCCTTATATTACAGGCATGGGAGATATGGAAGAGCAAGAATTCTGGTGTTGTTGAAATTAAACTCCTGACAACCTTTTGGTTTGCAACGCTTTTTTGGGTTATATACAGTTTTGCTATTGGTGATTGGGTACTTAAAATTATTACCCCATTATTTCTTGCGACATTCACGCTTACCATAGTGCTCTGGTTTAAATACAGAGATAAGAAAACTGACCCGAAAATCAATACGATTAAACTGTCACCGTAAAGACCGAACGGTATGCACCAAGTAGGTCTTTTTATCTTGTACATACTCAGTATCCGGGACCCTGAAGATGAATGGATTGTGTTCATAAAACATCCTTTAAGGTTTTCGTAACTACACACTTAATTTCACAGAGAGAAGCTTTAATTGAGAGTAGGCGGAAATAAAAAGTAGCCCCAAATAGGGCTTTTTGTATATATACACACTGTCAAATTTACTTTATTTAATATGCTTTTACCCCACCCTGCTACTCACTATTTCTTATAAAAAACAAGGTAACTTTGTAAAAGAAAAGGGGCGAGCTCTTAGAGCTGCCCGCTTTCAAACTAATGCCCGGAACCCTTCATGGAAGCTGAACTTTTCTAACAGAGGTAAAAGGAATTAAATAGTCTTTACCTTGTATTCTTACTTTGACCTTTTCTCCTTTTACCCCGAGAAGCCTTACCTGGGACATAGTTTTGAATACTTTCATACTTATTGCCTCGTCTCTATGTTCCTCTGGGATGTCCTCTTCCTTAGCAAAGCCCTGCGCGGCGTAATACTCGTCTCTTGGCAACTCTATCTCTGCCTCTGCGCCAATCTTGGCTGCCAACTCGATTATTTCAAATACTATTCCAGTCGCCTCTGAACCTCTGTAAAGTTTGTAGTCATCAGGCTTCTCATGCGGTCCTGTCGTTAATGCCCCGAAACGTGCGCTTTCTTTACAGGCCTCTTCAGCTTCTTCGAATGTGTCGTATGGCCCCATGTCTATCTCTTCGAAATTCGCTCGAACATATGTGTAAATGAACATAATTTACCTCCCTTTTTAGGTACGATTTGATGCCAATAAGTCTTCATGACTTAATCTCTTATAATCTTAGCACAAAATCATTGTTCTGTCAACACCCCACGCATCAAATCATAAATAATGTCACTGTAGTAATAGGCAGCACAAACCAAAAAAGCGAGATAAATCCTCACTTTTTTGAGAGTAGACCTCGCGGGATTTAGTTGCCTGCCCCGTAGTGAACCGCAGGTTCTACTACTGGGGGAACCAGATTATGCAGGAGTTGTAGGCGTGGCAGCGGTTATCCCCACAATTGCTCTTGACAAGTGCATAAGTTTTTGGTATAATAAACAGAGTGATAAGATTCAAGCGATTAGTAGCTTGATTTGGTATAGTCACACAAAACAAAATCATAGGAGGTGCGAAATGTATATCGCAGGACTTGGAGAAGTTGAGGGGATTGGCCCGAGGACGAAGATTGCAACTATGTTCGGAGTTCAGCGCGCCAAAGACCTCTCTGATCAGATGTTGAGTTTACTGGTGCATTTATTTTTTAGTGGAGATCCAGTAACCTTTGGCCTTCATGACAACAAAGAACTACGTGCACGAGTAAAGAGACTAAACCCTGCTTTGTCCAAAAACTGATAAAAACAAAACAAAGGCTCACTCGATAAATTTAGGGTGAGCTTTCGTGTCTATAAGAATTTTTTAAAAAATGTAATGGCATATAACAAGTGTTCAGATCAAAAAAGCGAGGAATTGCCTCGCTCTTTGGTCAACCCCGTTAGAGATCCGAATCATTTGATTCGGCAGAAACCAGAGGTTTCTTATCTCTAACGGGACAAAACTCCCCAAATAAAATGACGTTTAACCCTCCTTCTGTAGTAGAGTTTTAACTTTGGGAATATAAAGAGGGACGCTTTGAAACGCGTCCCTCTTCTGATCTCCTTATTACCTTAATTCCATCTCGGGAATCTCTATTATAACTACCTTTACATTCTCGATTTCTTGAGCAAGAATTGTTCTCATTAAATCAACATCTTTCTCTACGTAAATACGAAGGCAAAGCTCTTCCTCCGCCTCTCCTGAAAATGAAGAAGTTTCTATACTAACGCTGACAACATTTGGAATGGACAAAAGAATGCTTTCATATTTTTTCCTCACTTCCAATATTTTTTCTTTGGAAACCATGTTGTCCTCCTTGTTGTTAACAGTACTTTTCTAATACAGTACATTATAAAACTTAACGTAAATAAATTATTTTGTCAACACCAGTTTTCCCCAATTTTCCCCAACCCAAAAAGCGAGGGATTGCCTCACTTTTTTGAGGATAGCAGGGACGGGAATTGAACCCGTGAAAATTTTATTGTTTTATACTTGCACCTTTTATTTTTTTATGTTACTATATATATGTTATTTTACAATTTATATGACGCGGGGTAGAGCAATTGGCAGCTCGCCAGGCCTGTGCTAATTATCTAATTTATAATAATATGGCAACAGATCAACAACTTAAAGGTGGTCTAGCGCTCAGAAGGAAATGGCAATTAACTAAAGATATGGTACTAAAAGAAGCCGATGAAGAATTTGAGGCATTCAAAGATAATCCTAGATTTACGTTTGGATTGGGATTATATCTAGCAGAAGGGACAAAAACTTCTATGACTTCTATGGTAAATTTAGATTATAGAGTGCTTAAAATCTTTATTGAATGGTGCAAAGAATACTTAAATGGAAAAAATTTTTCAGCACGTCTCAGAATAGCACCTGATGTTGATGAAGATGAAGCAAAAACATGGTGGGAAAATAAGTCAGGAATAAAACCGACATGGACTAAAACTCAATTCAAATCAGTAACAGGAAAGAGTGGTATAGAATATAGCAATAAATACGGATTATGTAGAGTTACTTTACTTGACAGTCTATATACACTAGAAAAAATAATGCGTTGGATCGATCTGTACTCCAGTGGGCCCTCTTGGCAGTAATGCCAGGATGAACTCCTGTCAAATTCGGTGAAGCCTTCGAAAGATGACTTTTTCATGGTAATACCGAGCGAAGCCGTTTTAACTATATATTAAAACGGACCGTGTAGAGACTTGACGATAGGCGCCCTAATGAACAAATCGTTCATGGGTGAAGGTAAAGTCCAGACCACAAACCAATTGGGTAGCGAAAGCTATAGTGGTAAGCATAACCTGGAGGATACGGGTTCGAGTCCCGTCCCCGCAATACGGCCCTCCATTGCCTAAAGCAATGGAGGGCGACTTGGCAGGGTAGCTCAGCGGTAGTAGCACCAGTATCATAAACTGGCCGTCGCGGGTTCGAATCCCGCCCCTGCTATTTTCAAAAAAGCGAGGTAATTCCTCGCTTTTTTGGTTGGGGAAAACTGGTGTTGACAGAATATTGTTTTGCTGTATATTTATAGATGTTAACGAGTTGCTCTTAAGAAAAGGAGGAAGTATGATATTTTCTGGATTCATCGCAGTAGTATGTGGACTCTTATATAGCGTTCTTGCATTATCCTTTGCAACAAAGATAGCACCGATAGTGCCACTTACGCTTGGTATAGTAGCTACAGTTGTATTAATATTCGTTGCAATGTTAATCCTCGATTTTCTTTTCATTGGCGATCTTTTTAGTAAAAAGAAAATCAGAATAGTGAGAAGAGATCCGTATATCGTGACATTGTTTGTGATATCGTTTGTGACGAGCCTCATAGTTTTGTCTCATGTTTCTGTATAGCTCTTTATCAAAATTTAGGCAGATGAAGATTCCGCACGAGTTTTTCAAGAGGTCTACTTTTTATTTAGAGAAAATGTAATAAGGAGACAAAGAAAAAAGACCACTTACTATATACGAGGTGGTCTTTTTAATATGCAATTTTATGCTTCTGCTTTTGGTGGATGCAAATCTTCTCGGCATGAATAAATAAATGGCAAAAGATAGGTAACCGGTAATATAATACCTATTTTTGCCTCATTATATGTCTGAATACCCTTGAGTACACCAATTAATTCACCTGTATGATTATATATGCCAGCTCCAGACATGCCCGGGACAACAGTGCCATCAACATAGTAGTACATCATATTATCATCGCCAATAGCTGAAGTACTGATATATCCACTAAAGACTGGTTTTTTTAATTTATCAAAAGGTGCTGTCCAAAAAACAAATTCTCCTTGTTCAACATCAGGTGCTATTTTTAGATTAGGTTTATGAAATGCAGGCTTGTTTATCGTGAGTACCGCTATCTCTGCTTCGCTTAAAAAAGAACCTTCATTTCGCACCGGATATATTTTTTTATCTTTGATAACTATTGTTTTTCCTGTGGTACAGTGAAGTGGCGCAAGGATTTTATTTTCCGCAATAATGATTCCCGCGCCTTCTATCGTGTTATTTTTGGATACAACTGTGCTCAACGTAATAACAGCATTTTGCTGCGCTTCGTGTAAAAGCTTGGGGTCAATTACATATTTCTCCATACCCTCCTCCTTTCTCTATGTGAAAAAGCTATATTATATAGTAGATTATATCATTAATAAATAAAAAATGTAAGTGTTTGAATAAAAAAAGAAGACCATATCTATTGTTAAGACATGGTCTATTCTTTTTTCTTTTTCTTTTTATACCACCTTGCCAAGACAATGCCAGTGATGGATCCTGCTACTAATCCAATTACTGATTGTGTATAAAGACTAATAATGCCACCCACGAAAATCCCAGCGACAATTATAAGATTTGCCTCTTCATGGCCGTTTTTTTTCTCGGTTTTTTCACTCATCTTCTTTTCCCTTTGATTCACGCCATGCTTGTATTTTTATATATCCAGCAGCAATTCCTGATGCGATTGGTATTACCGCAGGCAGATATCCTAGAACAGTACCGATTACAAGCCCGACAGGGACAACAATGCCATAGAAGATAGTTCGTGTTGTCATGTGATTTCCTCCTTTGTATTGACCCCGTTTAGAGAATGGAAGAGATCTTTATCAACCTAAATCTTTTTTAAAGATTAAACTTAGTTATTTAGATTGAAGCCTCAATTCTCTAACGGGATTGAACAGATTTGATATTATTATACCACACATTAACATAATATGTCAATAACTAGTCAATACCATTGCTGTGCATAAATCATTCTCTCGCCATGAGCAGTAAATTATTTATTAGAAAAGAATTAGAAAAGGATAAGGCCAGCTCCTGTTAAGAACTGGCCTCAATTGTGCCTGAATTAGGCGTTTGTCTCGTCATGCGCTGGCAATAACTTTGCATCTTTCGGCTTTTGCAATTTTTCCGTCTTCCTGCCCATGAGTTCTTCCAACTTCTCCACAGTTTGCATCCCAGCATATTGGAAATAGTAACCGGGTTTTTTTCTTTTGTCTACGAAAGAGTCAACATATTTGACAGTGTAGAGTTTAGATCCGAGATATTCGCCATTAAGGGTGCTGTGGATGTTTGTTTCAAGTTGGCAGGCTTGCCAGTTTCCTGACTCGGGATCCTTTTCAAGATGGACCCACATATCAGCGATCAGATACTTTCCTGAAGCTCTGACTATTTCAGTGAACAGCATCATGTCTCGATGCCTGTTACTAAACCGCTGTATAGCCATCTTAATAGACTCCTCAGTCCCTGCAATCAACGGCTCTTTAGCTAGTCCTGCCAACTTGACAAGAGCAGTTGCTGTTTCGGTTTTGTCAGGATTAGTGTAGTAGTCGATATGTACAAGATGAGTACATAGATACTCTTTGGAAAACTTGACCAGGTAGTGAAGCTTAGCTCTACAGTCTAAAGCAGCAGTTTGACAAAATGCCATTTTTGTGATAAAATATATGCAGAATCAGAAAGTAGATCGACCTTGAGGAGTCGATCAAAAACAATGTAGGGTTCTTTTCAAAGGAGGGCAAAATACGTGAAAAAAGCAGTAAAATTGTTGCAAGTGATTGCATATGTATTGCCCCTGTTTCTTTCGTTCGCAGCACTATATCTGTTAGCAGGGTATCTCTTGCTTATGGTAGCAAAGTTGTTATCACATACGCAATACTCCCTTTTCTTGACTATAGTAATATCCGCAGTATTAGTTAGCATATATATGTTTTTTGTATTCCTGGCTACTGCTAATATAGCCCATGTGATTACTAATCTTTTTATGCCGCACTTACTAGTAAAATGGACAGAATATAAAGGACCGGATAAAAAAGCAATGAATCCTGTTATGGTACATGGGTTGATTACTCTGAAATTGGCATATAGAATCGTTCGGGAACTTAAAGCGCTCGAGAATGATACGACCGTTTCTACAATTTGTATTATTCTTGATTCAGATGGTGGGCTTTATGCGGCAGATACTGCAATTCGTATGGCAATGGAAAAATGTCAAAAACCTATAGAGATTAAGTGTAAAGGTGCCAGATCTGCTGCAGTTGATATTCTTGCGAGCGGGACTCCAAAAAAACGGTTTCTTTACAACAATGGAAAAAAGATAGTGATTCATAATGGCCAGTCTCTTGGTGGTGAATGGCCCGGCAGTAGACTTCTAGTAGGATCTATGATTTGTAACAGACAGATTGCAAAACTTATATCAAATAAGACGGGTCAGTCATTGAAGAGAGTGAGGCAAGATATGAAAAATAAAACATGGTTTGGGGCTCAGGAGGCAGTAGAATATGGACTCGCAGATGATGTACTTACGCAGCGCTAATAAGTAAACAAGAATTGGGCGGAATAATTTCGCCCAACTTGTTTTTTTTAGCCTATAGCAACACTCTATACCTGCCCCTAAAATTCGGCCGGGAGAAATAAAAATCACCTGCAAAATCGCGGTCTATGGTATAGTCATAGTGTCATCCGTATTATATGCGGATACAAACATGTTCTTTAAAAAGGAGAAGAAAATGAAAGATATCAGAAACGTTGGCGTGTTAGGCGCTGGTGTGATGGGATCACAAATTGCTGCTCACTTTGTTAATGCTGGATATAATGTTCTGCTCTTAGATGTGATTCCGGACTGGAAATTTGATAGCGAGGAGTTAAAAGATATAAACAACCGAAATTACCTTGTACTCAAAGGATTGAATATGGCACGATCATTCAAGCCAAGCCCGTTTGCCCTTCCAGAATTTGCTCAACTAATTACGATCGGCAATTTTAGTGATTCAAGAGACAAATTGCAAAACGTTGAATGGAGTGATGATCTTGAGAAACTAAAGGACGTAGATTGGGTTATAGAGGCAGTGGTTGAAAATGTAGATATTAAACACAGATTACTCCGTCAGGTAGCTGAGGTTGTTCGTCCGTCTACGATTATCAGTTCAAATACGTCAGGAATTCCTTTGTCTACGTTAGCTCACGTATTACCTGATGATCTACGCAAGAATTTTTTAGGAACACACTTTTTTAATCCACCTCGATACATGTCTATTGTTGAAATAATTCTTACTGACGATACTGCTCAAGAGGTAGTAGCACGTATTAGTGATTTTTGTGACCGCAAGCTTGGTAAAACCATTGTTATTGCCAAAGATGTCCCTGGGTTTATTGCCAATCACATTGCCGTCCCTGGAGTTATAAAAAATATCTTGGTGATGTTAGAGCATGGATACTCAATTGAAGAGGTTGATACCATAACCGGCAAAGCCATTGGATGGCCCAAGAG
>JALLOP010000056.1 GCA_027718005.1 Patescibacteria group bacterium AH-259-L07
ACCCTGATCGACTGGCAAGGAATAGTATTGATGGCGGAAAGATTATTTTTCTTGTTGACAGCGAGAAAATCAAAGCGCTCAAATTCCCGACGTTCTGGTTTGAACCGACTCCGCAAGGCAAATTCATGCTTAATATTGCTTTTGGCCAATCAAAATATTTTGTTGATAATCTTTCAGAGAATACGAAACGAGGGTTACGACAAAAACTAAGACGAGGTGAAATGCCCGGACCTGCGCCGCTGGGATACGTAAATGACTTACGGACCCATACAATAGTAAAAGATCCTGGCAGATTTCGCCTTGTGAAAAAACTTTTTGACCTGTATGCGAAAGGCACGTATTCGATGAAAGATTTACAGAAATTTTCAATTCCTGCTGGCTTGTTAAGCCGAAACGAAAATATACTTTCACTCTCTACCATTCAACACTTTCTTCAAAATCCTTTTTATTACGGCTTGTTTAAATACAAGGGCGAGATATATCAAGGCATACACAAACCAATGATTACCAAGAAACTTTTTGAAACATGCCAAAAGGTTATGGCTGATCGTTCTCGGCCTAGGAAACGAAGTCAAAAAGAATATGCTTTTCGTGGAATCTTCAAATGTGGTGAATGCGGGTGTTCCATTACCTCTGAAACACAAAAAGGACATAACTATTATCGCTGTACGAAAAAGCGTGTCCCTTGCTCTCAACGCTATATTAGGGAAGAGCTTTTGGCACAACAAATTTCAGATATTCTTAAAAAAGTTTCTTTGCCCCAATCCTGGACAGAGAAAATGCTTGTCAAACTTGACAAGGAACAAGAGCAAGAAAATGAAAAGGTAAAAACTTTTGCTCAAAACTTAAAATTGCAAATAGAACAATGCGACGATAAACTTGATAAATTATTGGATGCTCATTTAGATGAGACAATTACTAGGGACGAATACATGGATAAAAAACAAAAAATTCTTAACGAAAAAGTTGCAATTTCTGAAAAATTAAAGGATTTTGAGCAAAAGGGTAATCATTGGCTCGAACAGGCGAAAAAGTTCATTTCTGAGGCAAAACAAGCCAAAATTATCGCTTTGCAAAAAAATCTCTTTGAGAAAAGAGATTTTCTAAAAAAGATTGGCTCGAACCGCATTTTGCGCGAGCGCACGGTTTATATAAATCCTAAAAATGAATGGAAAATACTATATAATTTGCCTATTGAGGCACGAAGCGCCGACGCAGAAAATAGAGAACATACAATGTGGCTCCGGAGGGCGGGATCGAACTTCAAGCGAATGAATTAGATAGTCAGGGCAACGTTTGCTAGTTTTTCAACTAAATTCTTGTATTCTTTTTGGGCAAGGATTTTTTTGCTTTTACTTTTGTATTTTACTTGTTGTTTGAGTGGAATTTTTTTACCTGCTTTCCAGTTTCTGATTTCAGTGACCAGGTCTTTAACGGCAATGAATTCCTGTTCTGATTTTTTATTGACAAGTTTTTTATTTGCTCTTGGCCAGGGAGCTATTATTAATAATTTATTATTTTTACTTAGATACTCGGTACTTAGACACTCGGTGTCTAAGTAAATTTGTTCAGTAACAAAGGGAATAAAGGGGTGAAGAAGTTTGAGTAGGGTAGTGAGTGTATAGTTAAGGATGTGTATAGTATTTTGGGATTCCTTGCTCGGACCATCTCCCTTGTCATTCCGCACTTCGTGCGGAATGACAGCGGGGGGTGACATTTGTAATTTTGAAATTTCTAAGTACCAGTCAGCAAATTCATGCCAGGTAAAGTCATAGAGCTCTTGTGCTGCTTCGCCCAATTCATAGTTTTTAATCCTTTCAGTTACTGAACCAATTACAGAGTTTAGACGACTCAAGATCCATTTATCCGATAGAGTAATAGGTTTTAGTAATTTTTTAATTTTTAATTTTGTATTGTCATTTTGCATTTTGATATTTGCACTTTGCATTTGAGCGAAGCGATTGATGTTCCATAATTTATTGATAAAGTTTCTGCTTGCTATAAGTGCTCGTTCATCAAATCGAAATGCTTGCTGATCTCTGGTCGTTTGATAGATAAGGCCGAATCGGGTTGCGTCAGCGCCATATTTTTCAATGAGTTCTAATGGATCAAGGCCGGTGCCTAAGGATTTGCTCATGCGCCTTCCTTCTATGTTCAGTACGGTTGCGTGGAGATACACTTCATGAAAGGGAATCTTGTTTAAAAATTCCAATGATGAAAATACCATGCGCGCTACCCATAAGTAAAGTATTTCTGGAGCGGTTGAGAGAAACGAGGTGGGATAGTATGTTTTTAAATCCTTTGTTCTTTGGGGCCAGCCAAGGGTGGCAAACGGCCACAGTGCTGAAGAGAACCAGGTATCTAATACGTCGGCTGACTGCTCCATGTCGCAGTGTTTACAGAACGGACACTGTTTGGGTCGTTCAATAGAAACTATAAATTGTTCAGCCGACGAATTTCTAATTTCTAATTTCGAATTTCTAATTTTTTTGGAATTTGGAATTTGTTTGTCATTTGGATTTTGGAATTTGGAATTTGTTCCTGTTTGGTTCTCACAGAACCAAACAGGAAGGCGATGTCCCCACCAGAGCTGTCGGGAAATACACCAGTCCTCAATATTTTCTAACCAGTTACAATATATTTTTTTATATCGTTTGGGGAAAATTTTAATTTTGTCTTTTTTAACAACACGAATGGCTGGCTTAGCTAACTTTTCCATTTTTACAAACCACTGGGTAGAAATTTGTGGTTCAATTGTCGAGCCGCACCGGTCGCATAAAGAAAGTTTGTGTGAATATTCTTCTTCTTTTTTGAGTGCGCCAAGGGTTTTTAGTTCTTGTACGATTTCTTCTCTTGCGTGTAAAACATTTTTTCCCGCATATTTACCTGCGTCTTTGGTCATGGTTGCATCTGGGCCAATTACGTTAATGACCTCAAGATTTTTTTCTTTGCCAATTTTGGCGTCAGCGTTGTCGTGCGCAGGCGTGATTTTTACTGCACCCGTGCCAAATTCAGGATCAATTAAATGGTGGGCTATAATAGGGATTTCACGGTTCATAATAGGGAGAATTACGGTTTTGCCAACAAGGTCTTTGTATCGCTCATCTTTGGGATGAACTGCGACTGCAGTGTCACCCAGCATGGTTTCTGGTCGTGTCGTCGCTACGGTAATGTATTCGGGTATATGGTTTTTAGGTTTTGATATTTTTGAATTTTGATTTGTATTTTTGATTTTTGATTTTTGATTTTTGATTTTATATCTGATATGCCATAGTTTTGATTCTTGTTCCCTATATTTTATTTCAATATCTGAGATTGCCGTTGCGCATCTCGGGCACCAGTTCACAATTCTGGGGCCGCGGTATATATATCCCTTTTTAAAATAATGAACAAATGCGGTGAGAACCGCATGGTTATAGTCCTTATCAAGAGTAAACTTTGTTCGTGACCAATCACATGAGCAGCCTAATTTTTTTAATTGATCTAAGATGAGATTACCGTATGTTTCTCTCCATTCCCATACGCGAGAAATAAATTTTTCCCGGCCCAGCTTATGGCGGGTAAGACCAGTCTTTATAAGCTCTTTCTCTACAACATTTTGTGTTGCAATGCCTGCATGGTCAGTTCCCGGGAGCCACAGTGCACGCCTGCCATTCATGCGATAAAATCTGATAATAATATCTTGAATCGTGTTATTTAAGGCATGACCCATATGAAGGGAGCCGGTAATATTAGGTGGGGGAATAGCAATAGAATACATTTTTTTCCGTTTTCCGGGCAGCTTATCAGGATTAAAAAAATTATTCTTTTCCCAGAGTTGGTAGATTTTCGATTCATATTTTTCAGGTTCGTATGCTTTTTCCATAGTTTGTGATGGTTATAATTCTTTCATTCTTTTTTCTCCCTGTTTTTAGTGTAATGATTATACTATGTTTCGGCAAGATGTCCCTTACTTTATCAGCCCATTCAATAACCGTGACCGTATTAGATTTTCCTAACCAGTCTTTTAATCCTATATCAATGAGCCCTTGGCTAGATTTTAATCTGTAGGCGTCGACATGAACAAAATGTTTTATTTTATTTACCCTGTTAAATAATTTCACCCTCGGCGAAATTCCCGCTTCGCGGGATTTAACAGGGTAAACTTTCATCAGCACAAAAGTCGGACTGGTGATGGTGGTAGTAATGTCAAAACCCTTGGTCATCCCTTTAATGAGTACTGTTTTTCCCGCCCCTAATTCCCCAATTAATCCGATTACTTCGCCACCTTTGCATTGCGTAGCAAGTTTTTTTCCTAGGGCAATAGTTTGTTTTTCAGATGTAGTAATTATTTTCATAAAGGGCTTTTGATATTTTTTAATTTTGGATTGGTAACTTGAGTATAAATTTGTGTCGTTCTGATACTTGAGTGCCCTAATAGTTTTTGCACATATCTAACATCGGTACCATTTTCAAGTAAATGTGTGGCGAAACTGTGCCGCAAACTGTGGAAAGTCGCGGCTTTCTTAACGCCGGCGTTTTTTAGCGCTTTTTTAAAGATTTTTTGCAATGAGGTCGTTGTTAATTTTCCGCCTCTATTACTTTCAAATACAAAGTTTTCTCCACTTTTTCCTGCAATGAGATTTTGAATATCAGTAGTAATTTTTTCAGGGAATACGGTGATGCGATCTTTTTTACCTTTTGATTGTTTGATATGAATGGTTAATTCTTGAAGGTCAAGATCGCGCACTTTAAGATCGACGACTTCACCCACTCTTAGTCCTGAACCATAAGTCAGGGAAATTATTAGGCGATGTTTGCTGTTGCCAGTTAAAGAAATAATTTTTTCAATTTCTTCTCGTGACAAAATAATAGGTAGTTTTTTGCTTGTTTTTGCTGATTTTAAATCAATTTTATCTTGCGATTTTATAATTTCTCGATAGAAGAATTTTATAGCGTTCAGAGCCAAATTAATAGTTTGTGGCGACTTTCCCTTTTTTTGTTTTTCCAATAAGAAATTTTTAATAGCCTCATTCTTTTCAGAAATTTTCTTTTGTTTTGCAAACGCTAAAAAATCATTGATGTAAAACAGATAACCCTTGATAGTTTTAGGGCTATAATTTCGCAATTTTAACAAATCTTCTGTTTTTTTGAGCAGCATTAAATTGATGCCTTGTTTTTTCATGTATTTTTATTATAATGACTGTGATAGAAATGTTTTTATGGTGACGGCTTTGTTAAAATAATATCACAAGTTTGTATAACATGCAAATAGAAGTTATTAACAACAAAAAAGGTCGTATAAAAACCAGTTATGTGCAATTCAAAAAATATTTTTCTAAGATGATAAGGAATAATAGGCTTTCTAAAAAAAGTAATAAATTTGATTTTTTCTTTTATTATAGAGGGGGATAATATTGTGTTTTCCTCCGCTTCGCTTCAGAAAACGATTTATTTATAAACTTTAGATATTGACCTTATATTATGGCTGATAATTTAATTAAAAATTTTGAAGAAATATCGAAATCTGATGTTCAAATTGTAGGCGGCAAAGGTGCTTCACTTGGAGAAATGACACAAGTAGGAATTCTTATTCCTAGGGGTTTTGTAATCCTCGCGGAAGCATTTGATAAATTCTTAGAAGAAACAGACTTAAATGTTGAAATTGATGCGGCTTTAGATGAAGTGGATACAAAGAAAGTTCATACTATTGAAAATACTTCCAAAAAAATTCAGGCAATGATTCTATCTAAGGGAATGCCCAAAGATATTGAAAAAGAAATTTTAAGAAATTTTAAGAAACTTGATTCTAAATCTGTTGCTGTTCGTTCTTCTGCAACATCAGAAGATTCTACTTCTGCAGCTTGGGCGGGGCAATTAGAAAGTTATCTTAATACAACAAAGGAAACACTTTTGGAGAATGTTAAAAAATGTTGGGCTTCGTTATTCACTCCAAGAGCTATTTTTTATAGATTTGAAAAAAAGTTAAACAAAGATAAAATCTCTGTTGCTGTTGTTGTTCAGAAAATGGTTCAAGCACAAGAATCAGGCATTGCTTTTTCTGTTCATCCTGTTACCCAAGATGAAAACCAAATAATTATTGAGGCTGGTTTTGGTTTAGGAGAAGCCATTGTTTCAGGTTCAATAACTCCGGATAGTTATGTTGTAGATAAACAAGGATTTAAGATTTTAGATATTAATGTAAATGAGCAATTAAAAGCATTATACAAAAAAAGCAAAGGCGAAAATGAATGGAAAGAACTGGGAGAAAAAGGGGAAAAACAAGTTTTATCTAAAAAAGAGATTGTTGAGTTAGCTAAACTCATTGTTAATATTGAAAATCATTATGGTTTTCCTTGTGATATAGAATGGGCAAAGGAAAAAGGAAAATTCTATATTCTTCAAAGCAGACCAATAACCACTTTAACTCCCAAAAGTATACAATCCACACCTAAACAAATGAAGAAAATTTGGATTCCAGTTATTCAGCGTCGTGGTGAGCCAGTTTTAATGAATAGTTATCTCGTTACCGCATACCAAGACCAATACCACCAAGAGATTTTACTCCTTCCCAGAGGTGTTCACGATGCCAAGTACCTTGATGGTTTAGTCATTTTTGAGGCGAACGATATCGAAATGTTTGAAGGCTGTTTTGCGGAACGTCTCACCCCAGAATATCTTACGTTTTTCCTTTCAAAATGTCGTGATGAATCAGACAGTTTACTTCGTACTGCTCATGAGATACGGTCGAAAGCCCCTTGTAACTCGATGACTAACAATGAACTCCTCTTGCTTTTTACTGCATACTCAAGTAATGCTATTCATATGATGCCTTTTCTGGCCGGTATTGTAATCTTGGAAATTGCCTTGCAGAAGGAGATTGAAAAAAAGCTCACGAATCATTGCGGACAAAACAATATCAAAGCAGATCCTAAGGTATACTTGAGTTCGCTCATATTCCCTCAAGAAAAGAGTATCCCCTCGCAGGCTCTCATTGAACTATACGAATTAGGTGCTGAAGTACACTCAGACTCCTCACTCCGTAAACTTTTTTCCCTAGAAGCTGCTGAAGCACTGGAACAGATGAGAGACCAATTCCCGGAATTTATGGACAAACTTGACACCTATCTCGAAAAATACGACTTCATGGATATGGAATATTACGCTGGTCGGCCTGTGACACTAGAGGATCTCTTTGACCGTATTAAGGTTGTAATTGATGATGCTAAGAATCGGCTCACTCGTATTGAACAAGATAACAAAAGAGCAGAGCAGGAATTCAAAGAGGCGCGTAATACGTTAAAGTTGACTCCTGAACTCCGCTCACTTATCGATTCAGCGCGATCGCTTCATAACCTACGTCAGCATCGAGCAGACTCTTTATTTAAAGCCGGTCGCGATGTCTTTGAATTTATGATAGCTATTGGAGAACATCTAAACATTGGTGATTATGATGCGGTTATTGCACTAACTTGGCAGGAGATATCAGAGTCCCTTCTTAAGGGGCAATTGACAGTAGATAGGAAAACACTCATTGCTCGTCAGGAAGGCTACGGATTCATTATGGAAGATGGAGAAGTTTCATATATCACAGGTGATGCTCTGGCTAAAGAGTTGGCTGCATTGCCCACAGAGAAAGAGGAAGTTAAAGAGCTCCATGGTGATATAGCCTTTTCAGGCACGTATCGTGGGCGAGTGGCTATAGTCACCACTCACGAAGAAATTAGTAAGGTTAAATACGGTGATGTACTTGTTTCACCCATGACTGATCCTTACTATGTACTAGCTATGACAAGGGCAAGTGCTATCATAACAGATGAAGGAGGTATTCTTAGTCATGCTGCTATTGTTAGTCGTGAATTGGGCATCCCATGTGTTATAGGAACAAAGTATGCTACTAAGGTTCTAAAGGATGGTGATTTAGTAGAGGTTGATGCGAATAAAGGAGTTATAAAAATAATAAAAAGTTAATAATGTGTTTTGAAAAATGAAATTCACCCCTAACCCCTCTTTCATTTTTCAAAACGGAAAAAATCAAATTTATAACTAATGAGGAAAGCCTATCTGATAAATGAGAACGAAAAATATTTTTTGAACTCACTCCGCTATCGCTCCGTGCCACGCTGCGCTCTCCTCCCGTTGCTCGTCGGGGCGTATAACAAGGGATATACGGTTCAGCCCTCGGCTCGGGCTTCACCCAAATTTTTCTTCCGCTACGCTACAGAAAAACTTCGTATATCCCTGACGTTATATTTTTTAATTTTTTTGCTCCGACATAGAATTCGACATAGAAAAAGACCGTCGGGGTTAGCCAACGGTCTTGGGTTGAGGATCTGCTCTTACCTTGGGGCTTTGTAGATCACACTGTAATGTTCAGGTACTGGCATATGTCCGCACGATGTCTTAACATACTCGCCAGATTCTGCCAACGCCTTTGCTTCGGTGATTGCCTCTTCTTCGGTAGTGGCATCGAGAAGGATTTCTTCATGCTCAGTTGTGCCACCGCGAGGCTCAAAGTCATTGTGCCATATAAACGTAAGATACCATTTACCTTTCATCTTACACCTCCAATTTTGTTAAAGAGCAGATCCCACCAACAGCGAGAATCTACCCTTTCGGTTGAAAAATAGACTCATCCACTATTGGATACTGAAAGTATAGCATTTATTTAAGTTTTTGTCAAGGCGCTTGTACAAGATTGTAGCGATTTTAAGAATTTCAAAAAAGGGCTTAAATTAAGGAAAATATTTGTGATTTTCTTTTCTGTTCCACCCAAATTTTAGTTTTTTATTTTAATCAATTCTTATATGTATAACAAACATTATAGCGAAATTCCATCCTCATGGAGAAGTTACGAACAAATAGCATCTGAATTACATCTCACCGATGAAGATATAAAAAACAAAATAATTGTAGATATCGGCAGTGGAGGATCTGATTTCGCCGCCCAAATTAACAATAGACCAGAACTAGCTTCTCGCACATTATCAATTGATCCAAATTTTAATTTAGGTGTATTGTCGGGAGATAACAAAGATTTAATGAAAGATGCTGTAGCAGAAATTAAACAAAATCAACTTGATGCCGTAGCTGGATTATCTGAAGAACTTCCAATAAAAGATGAATGTGTCGATTTAATAATTTCCAACCATGCAATCCCTTGGCATATTTCAGACAATCCAGAAAAAGTCGCTAGAAGCATAGAGGAAATGTTAAGAATTTTAAAACCAGGGGGCGAAATCAGATTAAACCCTATTGATGATGAAATTTTCACGATGGTAAAAAATACTGTTGATAAATATGATGAAGTTGAAATTAGTAGACACGGAGAATTAATTAAAATAAAAAAGTAAAACTCTGCGGAT
>JALLOP010000057.1 GCA_027718005.1 Patescibacteria group bacterium AH-259-L07
AATGCTATCTATATGGAGTTTAAGTATCGGGACACAGGTGAGGCCTCCGAAAAGAGGAGGAGATAGTTTTCGTGTTTCTGATGTTAAAATGATTCAAACTGCGTTGGAGCTTTATTATCTGGATCAAGGTGAATATCCAGATGGTAGTATAACTGAAATTGAAGGGATGTGTCTGGGTAGTAATGGCTTTGAGGAGAGTTGTTCTGGCAAAATTTATGTGAGCATTATCCCGTTTGCTCATACCCCAGCCGATGGTAATTGTACAGACAAAGACAATTCTTACTCTTATAAACGGCTTTCACCTCATGGGTATACACTAACATATTGTCTGGGTAAATCGACCAGTGATGTACCAGAGGGTGTTAATATAGCTACTGAAGAACATATATTCTAAAAATATAAGAAAGAATACGAATATGAAGAAAAACAAATATATAGTGTGCGGCAGGGTGGGGCAGTATCTGATATAACAAATTTAAACCTGTGGACTTAAGTCTGGAATATAAATATACTCATTTGACTGCTGAATTATGGTTCTAACATTGTCCACGACGGCTTGGGGAGTTTTGACCAGAAAGGCGAGGCAGATCCTCGCTTTTCGGGTTTACAGATGCCTTCTGGTTTGCTATACTAGTAATGATGATCAACAAATGGAAGTTAGTTATCTTTTTTCTTGGGGGTTGAAAAAAATGTAGAACATGAGATAATGAAGAGAGCGAGGAGCGTTATAGGCTCAAAAGTAAAAACATGGTTTAAAAATTTATTACCATATTAGCGTTTTTGT
Source organism: Patescibacteria group bacterium AH-259-L07 (assembly GCA_027718005.1). Classification (GTDB taxonomy): domain Bacteria; phylum Patescibacteriota; class Patescibacteriia; order UBA2591; family UBA6264; genus JALLOO01. The sequence goes on from JALLOP010000057.1 coordinate 785, forward strand.
AGAAATAAAATCGAGCCGTAGACGAAGATTTTTCAGATATTTGATTCACTGAAAGTGAGCCACATAATTTTGCGAAACCGAACTGCTCCAGTCGGAAGGCGAGGTAAATCCTCGCTTTTTTGGTTGGGGAAAAACATGGGGAAAAACGGTAAAAACGGTATTGACAAAATTAAAAGAATGTGTTATTATTAAGTTAGTCAAAAATCAAAAAGGAGAAAGAAATGAAAAGGAATATAACGGTTGTGGTGATAATCGTAGTGGTGTGGTTTACCGCATGGAGTGGTGTAATGGCGCTGACCTCTTTCAAAACAGATGTCACCGAACAAGAGGTTTATATACAGCGTCCAGATATTCCACTCAATTTTACCGCCTATCGCTACTTTCCTAACACTGGAAATGAGTTCCTTGACCAATACAAGTTCTTTGGAAAATCAATGGTTGTTGAGGCAAACAAAGAAAAAGGGGTAAGACAGGTACATGTTATTAAGAAGCATACTGTCTCCCTTGAATCCGATGGCGAAGTTACTGAATGCATTAGCTACGACGAACTCTGGAGCTGTGATGAGAATTTACCCTATGAACAGTTCCGAGATATCTTCGAAGATGCAGAAAAGTCACTACAGGACACCAGAGAACGCTTTGCCCCCATCATTGAGAAAGAACTTCGCAAACAATAATCACATCCAAACGATGTCTTGCCAGCCTCCATTTAGGGGCTGGCTTACTTTTGGAATACTTCAACTAACAAGTGATTACTAAACCACAGCCAACCTCAATAACTTTACCACCTCCTCCGTCATAATTTCAGGATGCCTAATCGCATCCAACCATCTCATAGTTCGAAAATCGTCCGCCCACTGGAGTTTTGATCAGAGAACGAGGCAATTCCTCTCTTTTTGTATTTGCAGACTTCTTCTGGTTTGCTATACTAGTAATTGTGATCAACAAATGGAAGTTAGTTATCTTTTTTCTGGGGGTATCTGGGGGTTGAAAAAAATATAGAAAATGAGATAATAAAAGGAGTGCTACGAGCATGGGCTCAAAAGTAAAAACATGGTTTAAAAATTTATTACCATATTAAAATAATCATGTCTAAAACAAAAATAAAAACTAAACCTTCTCAGGTGTTTACTAAGGTGAAGGTGGTTGGTGTAGGAGGAGCTGGCGGGACCATGATTGACCGGCTTGCAGGCCTAAAAATTCCTGCTGTTGAATATATAGCGGTTAACACTGATGTACAGGCACTCGAGGCACTGCAATCACCAGAAGTTGAAAAAATTAGAATCGGTGAGTCTTTAACAAAGGGTTTAGGAACAGGAATGGATCCACAACTTGGCAGAGCTGCAATTGAGAAGGATGTTGATAAAGTAAAAAGCGTACTTAAGGGCGCTGATATGATTTTTATTGTGGGAGGATTAGGTGGAGGGACCGGGAGCGGCGCAGGGCCGGTGATAGCTAAACTGAGCAAAAAGACAAAGGCGATTACGGTAGCAGTAGTAATAAAGCCGTTTTCTTTTGAAGGAGCCCAGCGCATGGCAATTGCAGAAGATGCTTTGAAAAAATTTAAAAATCGTGTTGATGCGTTGGTCACGATTTCTAATAATCAAATTCTTAATCTTACTGATAAGTCAAGCACGCTTCTTAAGGCATTTGGTATTGTTGATGACATTTTAATTACTAGTGTTTCTGCTATTTCAGATATTTTAACCGTTCCTGGATTAGTAAATGTTGATTTTTCTGATGTGAGAACTATATTGGCTGAAGCCGGGTCAGTATTGGTAGGTGTGGGGAGCGCGCGTGGAGAGAATCGAGCAGCCAAAGCTGCTCAAAGCGTTTTCGAGAATCCGCTCATAGAGGACTTTTCTATAAAAGGAGCACAAGGAGTTTTGTTTATTATTAGCGGTCCGGAGGATTTAACGATGTGTGAGGTTAATGAAGTTGCAGAAATCGTTGCCAAAGAGCTTAATCCAGATGCTAAAATTATTTTTGGTGCGGTAATCGATGAATATTTGAAAGATACACTTAAAGTAACTCTTATCGCCAGTAATAATATGACCGAAGGAGGTACGGTAGCTAGGGATCGGAAAAGGGTAACGACCTTGCCACACCACCAGGATACATTTATTGATAAAACAAAAAAGCAATCTCCTTCCTTGTCATCCCGCGCAACTCCGACTGAAGTCGATCAGGAGGCGAGGGACGATCAAGAGGAGATAGTAAAAACATATGGGATAGATAAAGAGGAACTTGAAGAAAAGTTGGCCGAAAAAGAAAGGGAAGAGATTCAGCTGGAAGAAGAGCTAGAGATTCCTGCATTTTTGAGAAAGAAAATAAAATAATATGCAATTTCGGGCGCCAAAAAATGATGGATGCTTTATCTGGACTAGACACGTTATAGATAAGATGCGCTATTATAGACTTTCTCCCTCGCGTGTGAGACGTTTAATGACCAATTACGAGCGGCAGGAGCAGGGGATTGCAAAAAATACCATTGCCTTAGGCAGGCGTATAGGTACAAAGCGTACAGGTGAGATTTGGTTAATGTATCAGCCGTATGGGAGAAGAATAAAAATAATAAGTGCGTGGCGGTATCCAGGGATTAGCCCAAGGCATGAAGGTGCGCCCATTCCAGAGGACATACGTAAAGAGTTAGAAAATGCGGAGTAATGATATTATTAAATCATTGGCAGTATTTGCCGGCACTATTATTGGGGTAGGAATATTTGGTCTGCCCTATGTTGCCTTAAAGAGTGGATTTTTTGTCGTACTCATTTATTTTATAATTGTGGCAGGACTCGCAATCTCAGTTCATTATCTTTTAGGCGAGGTAGCACATGATACGGTTCGTATTGCCCGTATTCCAGGGTATGCTGAAGAATATTTAGGAAGCAAGGTTAAAAAGTTTAGTTTTGTTGTTTCCTCATTAGGTTTAATTGGTGCGCTTTTAGCATATCTTATTTTAGGCGGTCAGTTTTTGTATTCATTTTTTTCACCGTTGTTAGGCGGCTCATTATTGCTTTATACCTTATTCTTTTTTGCCATGGGTGCTGTTTTAATTTATCGCGGCATTGGAACTATTGGAGCACTTCAGGTAATTATTCAGGCAATTTTTATCATTTTATTATTTTTATTCTTTTTTAGAGGTCTTCCATTTTTAGAGTTTGATAATTTTTTTACGTTTGATGTTCATTCACTTGCCTTGCCGTATGGGGTGATTTTATTTTCCCTATGGGGCGTGGCACTGGTCCCTGAGGTAAAAGAAATGGTTAACAGAGATAGAAAGAAAATGCTTACGGTTTTAGTAGGAGGAGTCATTCTTGCAGCGTTATGTTATCTTTTCTTTACGTTTAGTATTTTAGGGGCGAGCGGCGCAAATACCTCAAAAGATGCGATAACCGGGTTTAGTAAGGCAATTGGTAATAGAGTGGTGACGGTTGGATATGTGTTTGGATTGATTATTACGTTTACCTCGTTTATTACCCTTGGCTTGACACTCAAGAAGATTTTTTGCTACGATATGAGGTTGAATAGATCTATTTCCTGGGTGCTTGCAGTATTTGCCCCGCTTGCTTTATACATATTTGGTTTGCGAAACTTTATTGATGTCATTGGATTAACCGGCGCATTGTTTTTAGGCATGGAAGGCATTATTGTTATTTTAATTTATCGCAGTTTTGTCCGGGTCCGATTTCAGCGTAGACCCGGCTTGTATACATACGGGCTTATCGTCCTCCTTATGTTGGGCATGGTTACTGAAATTACACACTTCTTTTTGTAATATATATATGTCTTTTTTAGAAAAAAATTTAAGATTAGAAGGAAATCCTGAAAAAAAGAAATACAGGTATATTATTCCTGAAGGCGAATATACGATAAAGCATTCATTGAGTAGCGGTTCAGGCGGGCAAAATGTTGATAGGCGAGCCACAAAATCAGAGCTTTATTTTCCTGTTTTTGAATCACAGAAGCTAACCCCTGAGGAACAACAGGAAGTCATCGCCAACTATCCGTATCCCCATGAGATTAGTAAAGAAGGAGTGATTAGGATAACCTCTAAGGAAGAGCGTTCACAAAAACAGAACGATGAATCTGTGAAAAGAAAGTTGCTCGAAAATATAAATTTTGCACTACGGCCCAAAAAGAAAAGAATAACGGAAAAACCCAGTTGGGTTAAAAAGAAAGAGTTAAAGGAGGGAAAGAGACTTAAGAAAATAATAGCAGAAAAGAAAAAGCGGCGACAACCGCCAGAAATTCCTGAATAGTTTTCCACAGGCATGAGTTATTGTTTTTCTTTATTGATATGATATAATATTGTATATAATATAAAAATTACTATTGTATCGGAATTGTTTTTGATTCCGATATATTAGTTAAGGTGAGCGACGTTAGTCGTGAGCCTTACCCCCCACTTTCTAAAAGTCGAAACACATTGCGGTATTTTATCCTTGACGTAAAATCCAAAAATAAACTTGCTTCTCAAATTCTAGAAAGTGGGGGGGTGCTCGAAAAATTAACAAGTTAACTTTCCTCGCATGCCTGAATTTTTAACCCTTGAAGGGAAGACAAAAATTGAAAAACAATTATCCGAGCTTGAGCAAAAACGCCCAAAGATTGCAAAGCGCATCCGCGATGCAAAAGAATTGGGCGATTTGGCCGAAAACACAGAATACAGTGCGGCAAAAGAAGAGCAGGGATGGGTTGAGGCTGAAATAACAAGATTGCAAAATTTATTGCGGAGTGCACAGATAATTGAGAAGGTCGAAGCGACTGATGTCGTTGTTGTTGGCGCACGTGTTACCATAACAATTAGTACACAAAAGCACGTATATACTATTCTAGGGGTTGAGGAAGCAGATCCTGCGAATGGCAAAATTTCACATGAATCACCGTTGGGGCGTGCCCTTCTTAATAAGAAAAAAGGTGATACAGGAGTAATTACAACGCCGAATGGTGCGAGTCGTTTTACTATTGTTGATATTAATTAAACCAGCATCTAGAGGTCCGACCTCTTAAGGAGTCCCGACCTCGTATTTTAAAAATAAGAGGTCGGGACTCTATAGGTCGGACCTCCTTAAACAAGGATAGCAATATCCTTGTTTGTTTTTTACATTAATGTTACAATAATAATCTTACTAATTTTATTTATGGGTGAAGAAAAAGACAGGATTAAAAAATTAGAATATATAAAAAAGCAGGGGGTTGATCCCTATCCTGCGAGGTCCGTGCGCACTCATACATGTGATGAGGCACGTGTTAATTTTTCTACATTAAGCCGAAAAAAATCAATTACACTTGTGGGAAGATTGGTGTTGATACGGCTTCATGGCAAGTCATGTTTTGCTCATCTTGAAGATGCAAGCGGACGATTTCAGGTTTATTTTAAACAAGATATTTTAGGAAGTGATCGCTATGAGTTTTTTGTTAACTACCTTGATATAGGAGATTTTATTCAAGTTACCGGATCGCTTTTTAAAACAAAAAAAGGGGAAAAAACACTCCAAGTTGACACGTGGCAGGTATTATCTAAAGCGCTTTTGCCGCTTCCAGAGAAATGGCATGGGTTGACCAATGTTGAGAAGCGATTTCGTCAACGATATCTTGATCTCTTGTCTAATAAGGAAGTAAAAGAGATATTTATCACGAGAAGTAATGTGATAACGTGGATGCGGGAGTTTTTTGATAAACGTGATTTTATTGAGGTAGAAACACCTATTTTACAATCTATTCCTGGCGGAGCTGCAGCACGACCATTTGTGACTCATCACCATGCTTTAGATATTGATCTGTATTTGCGCATTGCACCTGAACTTTATTTAAAACGTCTTTTGGTGGGTGGATTTGAAAAAGTATATGAGATTTCCCGCTGTTTTAGAAATGAAGGCATTGATTGGGCGCATAATCCAGAATTTACGCAAATTGAATTTTATGCTGCGTACATGGATTATAATGATTTTATGGCGTTGACTGAGGAATTGTTTGAATTTTTAGGCCTACAATTGAAGAAATTGAAAAAAGGCGCAAAATTGGAATTTGAATATCGAAAAGAAAAGATTAATTTTAAGCCGCCATATAAACGTATTGAATTCAGACAAGCGTTGATAAAGTTCGCAAACATTGATATTGAAAAACATCCAGGGGTAAAAAGTTTAGCAGATGAGGCACGGCGTAAAAATTTGGCTATTAGCAAATTGTGGTCTCGCACAAAAGTAATAGACGAGATATTTAAAGAGCTTGTTGTTAAGAGCATTCTTAATCCCACCTTTATTATTAATCATCCCGTAGAGCTTTCGCCATTGTCAAAAAAGATACCAGATAGTCCCCGTTACGTTGAAAGATTTCAATTAATAGCAGGAGGAATAGAGCTTTGTAATGGTTTCACCGAGTTAAATGATCCCCTTGATCAAGTTGAACGATTCCGTCAGCAGAAAAAGCTTCGAAAAGCTGGTGATGCTGAAGCACAGCCATGGGATGAAGAATATTTGATAGCATTAAAACATGGAATGCCGCCTGCAGCAGGCGAGGGCATTGGGATTGATCGTTTGACAGGGTTGTTTACTAATACCCACAACATTAAAGAAGTAATTTTATTTCCCACGATGAGACCAAAGTAGATACTTAAAGGTCTGGCCTTTAAGTCAGGCAATCCTCCTGTTATCCTGCATCTTTCCTGTCATTCCGAGCGTAGCGAGGAATCTCTTTAGCGGTAGCAGCGGTAGGTCCATTTACATTTACCACCTTCTGGAAAGTAAATTAAGAATAAAACGTCCATAAGGGCGTTTTATAGTTATCCACAGTTTTATAATTGACATTTCTATATTAATAGATTAATATAGAAAATATCATTTTATATCAACCAATTAATATATAATTATTATGGATCAACTACAAATAAATCAGTATATACAGAATCAATTAAGCCGCGCCCCTTATTTATTAAGAAGTTATACTCAGGATGATACTGGCAATAAATATTTGTCCAGAAATATTTATATTAAAATAAAAAAGTTTATTAACGATTTTTCAGCAGGGCAAAAAGAAATAAGAATAATAGCTATTCCCGGGTTACGAGGGGTCGGGAAGACCACCCTGCTCGCACAGCTCTTTCTTGACTTGTTTCCTCAATACCAAAAGGAATTGCTGTATATATCTGTAGATCAAATAGTTAATATCTTACGTTCAGATTTATATACTGTTCTCGAAGAATATCAAAAAATTTTAGGGGTAAGTTTTGAAAAACTTGATAAAAATATTTTTATTTTTATTGATGAAATTCATTTTGACAAGAATTGGCCTTCGGTTTTAAAGTCAATTTATGACAAGTCAAAAAATATTTTTGTGGTATGCACTGGGTCATCAGCATTGTCTTTACAATCAACTGCTGATCTGTCAAGAAGAGTTATTTTTGAAAAATTATATCCAATGAATTTTGGAGAATATATGTTGCTTAAAACGAAATATCTATCTATTTATGATGAAAATACCAGTGTCAAATTCCCAGTCAAAGGGCTTAAACAAGAGATAAAAAATGCCCTTTTTTATAGTTCAGGTCCAGATAGTTGTTTCTCGAATTTAAATGATATAGCCAACAAAATTAATACCTATTGGCTCGACATAGACCGCTTAGAAATAGATAGGTATTTAAGATTTGGTACAATGCCATTTGCCCTAACTATTCGAGATGAAAATAAGGCGCATACCTTAATGAATGAATTAATTGATAAAGTTATTGAAAAAGATTTATTTGAATTGGGGAAATTTAGCGCAGATACAATTGGGAAAGTAAAAAATATACTTTTAATGGTTGCGGCTAGCGGCGAGGTGAGTATTACAAGCCTTGCTAAAAATTTAACTGATATTTCACAAAACACCCTGATAGATGTATTTGATTCACTGGAAAAAGCAGAAATGATTATTAGGGTTTATCCGTATGGATCAGCTTATAAAAAAGTTCGCAAGCCTTCTAAATACTATTTTATGTCTCCATCCCTACGATATACATTGCTGAGCATTATAGAGGGAGAAATTGCGTTTGAGAAACATAAAGGCGAATATTTAGAAGATGTTGTCTCTTTGTATTTATATCGCGAATTTAGTCAAAGATTAACTTCTCCGATCTATTATGATAGTTCAAAGGGTGGAGCAAACTTTATTTTACAAATACAAAATAAAAAAATTGCTATTGAGATAGGATATGGGGAAAAAGGAATTAAGCAAGCGGAATACACTCTGGGAAGAATAAACGGGGATTATGGATTGGTCGTTTCTGACACAGATCTCTCTTTAAGAGGGAGTATAGTTAAGGTGCCGCTCCGCTATTTTTTGTTAATTTAGAAGCGTTGAAGATATTAAAGATCTATGGAAAAGGTAGAGGGGGGCGGCTCTAAGATAAAATTTGGCTTGTTAATATAATTAAAAAGTGGTAAAATATGGATGATAGTCGTGATTATCTAAAGTTTGGATACAAATGACACGTAGTGTCATTGC
>JALLOP010000058.1 GCA_027718005.1 Patescibacteria group bacterium AH-259-L07
ATCAAATATAAAATTATCACTTATCTCTCTAAATAGATTTGAACGTTGTCTAACTGGGGGAGATTAGCTAATTTTAGATTTTTATAAACCCTCCTGATCTCTAACAGTTTTTCCTTCATCATTCCCATATACTCCCAATCTTCAAGAATTATAAGAACCATTCCTCACTCCGCTCGGAAGAACCTTGTTGTCCGCTTCGCTCACAATAAGAACCTTTCACTTCGTTCAAGAACCTTGAAATTTGAAAGGAGTGATATTTGTATCCAAATTTTAAGAACCATGACTCGCTTTGCTCATCAGAACCTTGAAATTTGTAAGGAATGATATTTGTATCCAAATTTTAATAAGATTTGAAGAGGGAAATTTTTGACTGAAAAGGTGAGGCAACCCCTCGCTTTTTGGGTTGGGGGAAAGTGTCTATGTATGTATCTCATCTTTAACACACTTTTTGTTTAAGAAATAGTGACACAACAAAATGGGCCATAACAGCCCATTGATTGTTTGTACAATATCCCTCCTGATGAAAGACTTCATAAAAGGAGACGATTTTCACTAACCACTCTCCGAAAGAACTGGCTACCAGATTTTTACTCTTTGTGTTGTTTCATTTTATCTTTCCCGTTTGGTTATTCTATATTGTCATAAAACCTTTGTTTTCTCATTACTTCTTCTTCCCGTTCTTTTATGAGATTTTTGCGTCACGCATTTTTTTGCTCTTCCCACCACTTTTCAAAATCCTTAGAATCCGACGAAGTTTCTCTTGATGACTTACCTCGCGTCTTTTTCTTCACGGCTCTCCTCTTTTGCGTCATGTGTCTCTCCTTTCTTGGCGAGTAGGTTGTAGATAAACTATACCTATGGTAACACAAACTAAAAATTTTGCAACTGTGGAAAACTTGTCCCATCGAACAGAGTTCGCGAGCAGAGTTCCGAATCCGTCGGAACAGGCGAGCGACTATGTTCCGCTTGGGGAGTTTTGACTAAAGAGAGAGGTAATCCCTCCCTGCCTGCCCGTCCGGCAGGCAGGGCTTTTTGGTTGAGGAAATTCAGAAAACTTGGTATAATTAAATATAGTAAATCTTATCGAATAAACTATGAATAATCAAAAAACTACGATCTATTTAGTTATTTTTCTTGTTTTTATCCTGCTTACATTGGTGGGTTGGTTTGTTATTCGGGGACAATCGACCCAAAAGTTGAATACTGAATCTTCTTCTGGAATGGATCACGGTCCTATTGGTTTCTTCCCCTGTTGATGAGGAGACGCAAGAACCTCAAACGCCTGCAGATACAACGACCCCAATCACCATTCTTGCACCTGTACCCGAAGGCGTTGGCCACAGTGCGCAGGGATGGAAAAAGATTAAGGGAACAGTACCGGTTGTTGTTCAAGCCGCAGATGAAGTTTCAAAAATCGTTTTTTATCTTGACAGAAACATTGTCGGCGAAGTTGACGGTCCACCATTTGATTTTGTGCTGGATACCACCAAGTACACCGATTGTATGTATCTTTTGCGCACCAAGGCATATGACGCAGAAGGCAATGAACTCGCAGAGGATAGAAGCCAAGTTTGGATTGATAATACGCCCTTTAACTGTATGTAACATATGAGAACCGTATTTCGCGCTATTCGTAACATTTATCGCAGCCCTACCCGGACGATTTTAATCATCGCGGTTTTGGGGCTTGCTATTGGTATTTCTATTACCATGCAGCAGACCGCAACCATCGTGAGCGCTACTTCTAAAGCCCTCAAAGAAAATATACAGACACTTATTGAAGTCAGGGCCGAAGGCGCTACCGGCATGGGCAGAGGCGTTCAGCCCTTAGCCGAAGATACCGTGGAAAAAATAGAGGACATTCCCAACATCATAGGACTGGAGAAATATCTCTATGTTCGGCGGGTTGACAACACCAAAAAATATACCGTATCGGTTATTTCCGGACTTTACCCGATTACTTCCGAATTGCGAGTAAATAGCCACGGCGAGGTAGGCGCGCCTACTATTGTCAAGGGTCGAGCATTCAGAGAAGATGACGAAGGGAACAATGCAGCTATTGCCGGCACCATCTTTGCCCAAGAAAATAATTTAGATGTCGGTTCTTCTTTTGAACTTGATGGGGAAACACTGGACATTATAGGAATCTTTGATTCCGGTTTTGTTTTTGGGGATAACCAGATATTTATTCCTCTTGACACCGCTCAAAAGTTTGCAGTCTCTCAGGAATATATCCCTGATGAAACGCGAATCTCCCAAATTTTTGTGGTTGTCAATTCGGTTGATAATGTTCCTCTCGTTGAAAAAACATTACGCGAACAATTAGATGATGTTGATGTACTAAGCGGGCAAAAGAATGTCTTCCTCGCCTCAGAAGCACTTTCAACAATCCAGAGAGAAAGCTTTTATGGTTCGTATTTTACCGTGCTCATTTCCGCCTTGATCATTATCTTTACTATGGTTTTGATTGGACGAGAGCGAACTAAAGAGATTGGTATCTTGAAAGCCATTGGTGCTTCTAACGGTGAGGTGGCAAAACAATTTATCGTAGAAACCAGCGCCATTGCCATTTTGGGCAGTATATTCGGGATTATACTGTTTGCATTTTTTGCTCCGTTTCTGGCAAATAGCCTTTTGGGACTTTCCACTACTTCCTTGACCGGGCTTTCTGGAGGAATGGGCGCTCAAGCGGCTGACGATATACTGAGTTTTTCAATCTCGGCAAAAGTCATTTTGTCAGGCGTATTGTTGGGGATATTACTCGCAATCATTGGCTCAATTTATCCGGTGTATCGAGCAGTGAAACTAAAGCCAGCCGAGGCTCTAAGGTATGAATAATGTCTATGAATAAACTCATTGAATTAAAAAATGTAAGCAAGATATTCAAACAGGGGGATACCGTAATCCGCGCAGTTGATAATGTGACGTGGAGTATAGAGGATTCAGGCAAGCTAATTGCCATTGTTGGTCCTTCGGGGTCTGGCAAAACAACCCTTCTTAATCTTTTAGGCGCGCTTGATATACCCGACCAAGGCGAAGTTATTATTGAGGGGAAAAATATTTCTCACTTCTCTGAAAAACAACTAAGCGAATACCGCAAAAGAAAAATCGGCTTTGTCTTTCAATCTTACAACCTGATTCCTAATTTGACCGCTTTAGAGAATGTAATGCTGCCAATGGAATTTTTAAGAATGCCGAGAGAACAAGCCGAAAAAAGAGCAGAAGAGCTTTTGCGTGAGCTAAAAATAGAGCATCGGAAAAACCAAAAACCGCCAAAGCTTTCCGGCGGCGAACAACAGCGGGTTGCCATAGCCCGCGCCCTTGCCAACGATCCAGATATTGTGCTGGCTGATGAGCCAACGGGCAATCTTGACTCTCGTACAGGACGCGAAATCATCCAGCTTTTGAAAAATCTTGCCCGCACCAAAAACAAAACCGTCATTGTGGTGACCCACGATGAGGGAATTGTTGAAATTGTGGACGAAAAGTATATTCTCCGAGACGGCAAGATTATTGCCCAAGCTTAAAATTGTTAATTGTTATAGTGAATTCCACCCCTATTATAGACCGACTTAAAAAACCCGCTCAACCACGGCGCCATAACCAAGACTAATTACGTCAGTTTTGCCGCCGAAGATTAAAATATGAAAATAAAAATTTCTTTTGTATTTATTGTTGCCCTCCTGGCGCTTTCCGGCGTATTTTTGGCTGCAGGAGCTCAGGTGCAGACACAAGACTCCCAGGAATTGTCCAAAGTTTTAGTAATTGACATTGAGGAGGAAATTCGAGCCGGCACGACTCAATTTATAAAACGTTCACTTCAGAAGGCTGAAAAAGAAGGCTTTAACCTTGTTGTTATTCAAATTAACACGCCAGGCGGGCTTTTAAAAGCAACTGAGGAAATCAGCCGTCTTTTACTGGACAGCAAAATAAAAATAGCTGTTTTTGTCCATAAAAGTGGCGGCTGGGCGTTTTCCGCCGGCACTTTTATTCTTCTGTCAGCGGAAATTGCAGTCAGCCATCCAAATGCCTTAATTGGCGCGTCCCAGCCGCGCGTTTTAGGTATTGGGGAGGCCGCGGAGCCGGATGAAAAAATTATTGAAGCCTCAAGCGGCTGGATCAAATCATTAGCTGAGGCTCGCGGACGAAACCCCGAGGTCGCGGAAAAATTCGTCCGGGAAAACTTGACGCTGAGCGGCCAGGAGGCGTATGAACAAAATATTATTAATTTCACCGCCTCCTCTTTGGATGAACTTCTTGGCAATCTTGAATTAAAAAACGCCGTCATAGAAGAAGTAAAGCCGAATCTCTTGGAACAAATCCTGTCTTTTCTTTCCATTTCTTTTCTAATTCCTCTTTTACTTGGCATTGGGTCTTTGGGGTTGTTCTTTGTATTCCGCACAGGCGAGGTGGAAATTGGAATTTTCGCCGTTATCGCTCTTCTTTTGGGACTGTGGGGAATGGGGGCTATCAATCTTTCGGTGCTTGGAACAACGCTTTTGTTCTTTGGTATTGCTCTTATAATTCTTGAAATTTTTGTGATGCCTGAATTTGGTGTTTTTGGCATAGCCGGAACGGCCGCCTTTCTTTTTGGGATACTCACCTTTGCCCAGGAGCCGTTCCTGCCAAACGTTTTCTCCGGCGCCGCATTTTGGTTTGCGATGGGGGCGGCATTGGCTATTTCGGTGTTTTTCATTGTTCTTAGCAGGTTGTCGCTTAAAACCCTGAAAATGAAGGCTAAGGTCGGTCCGGAAGCCTTAGTGGAAGAAACAGCCATTGTAACAGAAGCGCTCAATCCCTACGGCAAAGTAAAGATTAACCGCGAAGACTGGACGGCAAAAAATATTTCAGACAAAGAAATTATTAAAGCGGGAGAGGAGGTGCAAATTGTAAAAGTTCAGGGGAATGTTATAATGGTAAAGGCAAAAAGGTCGAAAATTAACAAACTGTAAAAACTTGTAAGCATTATGGAATTTTTATATAATTTACTTTTCTCAACAGGAGGAATTGTCGTCATCGCTGTTTTTATTCTTTTTTCGGCGGTAAAGATTGCCAGAGAATACGAGCGGGGAGTTATTTTTCGCTTGGGACGGCTGGTGGGCACGCGCGGGCCAGGTCTTTTTCTGCTTATTCCGGCGATTGAAAAAATGGTCAAGATTGATCTTCGAATTATTACCCTTGATGTGCCGGCTCAAGAGGTTATCACCAAAGATAACATCCCCATAACGATTGACGCGGTGCTGTATTTTAAGGTTTCTGACCCGGTTCGTTCAGTGGTTGAGGTGGAAGACTTTATGAAAGCAACCTCGCAAATCGCTCAGACATCGCTTCGCGGAGTTGCCGGCGAGGCTGCGTTTGATGAAATCCTGGCCGAACGCGACAAGATTAACGCCAAGCTCCACAAAATTATTGATACCGCCACGGATCCGTGGGGCATCAAGGTATCGGCCGTGGAAATAAAGCACGTTGAGGTGCCGGAAGCAATGCAGCGGGCAATTGCCAAGCAGGCGGAAGCCGAGCGGACAAGGCGGGCAAAAATCATTTTGGCAGAGGGAGAGTTTCAGGCAGCTCAAAAATTGAAAGAAGCCGGCGAGATTCTCGGTGCCAGCCCAATTACGTTTCGCTATCTGGAAACAATAGCTGAGGCGGCTAAAGAAAAAAGCAATACCATCATCTTCCCTGCCGAGATGCTTAACTTGGTGAAAAAAATATCCCGAAGCTCGGATACACAGTGAAAAACTGTTATTTTGAAAGATTAGTTCGCGAAGCCGTTGCGGCATTGACTGGAACGACAAAGAAAGCGATGGATAAAAAATAATGCATATTAAAAAAATATTTCAGATCGGTCTTCTGGTGTATTTTGGTTTTGGTGCGCTTATATTCATATCGCACCGAGGCATGATTTATCATCCCCATCTCATAAAAAGCGATTTTTATTATTACCCCGTGTTTCTTCTAGAAAAGTTTTCAAAAGAAAACTATAATAACATGGCGCTTTTGCGCGGCTATGAGGGAGATTTGAGAATTATTCACGGCGCGAAAGATAAAATTATTCCGTTTAAACACGGAAAAGCGCTTTTTGAAAATACAAACACTTCAAATAAGGAATTCATTATAATTGATGGAGCGGGGCATAATGATATTTATAATTTTGAAAAAACGTGGAAGTCAATTTCTGATTTTTTGTAAAGCGTCTGACATTCAATACTATGACAAATTTTGTTTTACAGTTTAAAATAAACGAAATACTTTTTTTGTTGGTCGGAGTTGGCATACTTATTTCTCTGTCATGGATAGACACGTGGGGACTTTGGATTTGGGTTGGCGTAAAGTTTGTGTATTTTATTGGTCTTCTTTTGTTTATTTTTAATAAGTAAAATATGTTTGGCATAGAAATACCGAGTCTTGTTAGATTTTTTATGCAAAGTGGAGCAGCGATAGCTGGAGCCAGTGCTTTATGGTGCTTGATGTTTGCTTTTAAGGCCCGTCGCAATCCCACACCCAAAAAGGAACATTTTTATGCGCTCATGCATCTCTTGATGCCTCTTTTTGGGGTGAGCCTTCTTGTGTTTTTAATTGGATGGTGGGCAGCGGCTTTAATATTTTTCCCACCCGACATTATGGCACACGAGGGTGTGGTTGGAAAACCTGTTTATGAGTACATCAAAAATGGGTTTAATTTCAATCTTGTGTGGGTACTGCTTATAATCTTTGTGGGGCTTGCGGGGATACAGACCTACATTCGCAAAAAAGAACTTTTCCAAAAATATGCTGCCCCTTTTTTCCTCTCGCAGTTCGTCTTTTTAAGCCTCATTCTTTTATTCTCGGCATTTACCAAAAGTTTTGATAAAGAGCAAATGGTTTTTTTCCTTCACAACTGGCATTCAATTATAACATTAGGAACTGTGGTTGCTGTAGATTTTCTCTACCTATGCACACTCCGCAAAGATAGTCTCAAGAGAACTCTTTATCCGCTCTTCCCCCTGATGAGCGCTTTTATCTTCGTTGGCTTGGGCATGGAGTTTTTGAGCTCGCTTCTCGTCTTTAATAAAGCATTGATTATTACTCCTCAGTTTCTATTTAACCAGACGGTGATAGCGATTATTATTGTTAACGGAGTGTTTCTTGCCGGTAGAATAAACCGGATTCTTATCAATCTCATCAAGCCCGACAAGGTACTGACACTAGACGGGTCCTTAAAAAAATTACTCCGTATATCTGCTTCTGTTTCACTTGTCTCATGGGTAACAGTTACATTCATAGATTTCTTTGAGATCCCGCTTGTCTATTATCAGTTTTTCATTATATATCTTTTGTTTATCGGCGCTGCGTATGCTGTCAAGCCATTACTTGAGAGACCCCTAAGAGTTTTATAGTAAATGAAGCGCGGGAAGCCAGATAGAATTCAAGAAAAAGTCTAAAAACCAGAAGAATAATACAATGACGGGAAGGATTTTCAGTTGTTTTTGCACACCAATAAATGCCTGGGAGGGCGTTTTATTGATTTACATCCTCGTCTTGATTTACATCTTTTTTTCATTTTTCCTCTTCCAAAGATTAAACTTATCTGGCCAAGCATTTATTGCCAGCGCAAGCGTTGCGGCGAAAAGTCCGATATCGCGAAAAGTGATAGCATTAATACCAGACACGCTAAGAACTATAGCTAAATGTAAAGCTCCCAGAAGCGCTGCATGCCAAACTAAAACATCAATGAGAAGGAAAACACCAACAGAAATATCGAGAAAAGCAGTTATGATCATTGCTACTTTTAAGGGAATCGGTAAAAGTCCAGCGGCCCAGGGTTGAAGATATAATCCCCAGATCCCTGGTTCTTTTAAGATAAGGATACCGACCCATAGAAAGGTGATAGCTATACCGACTCGTAAAATATGATATGCAGATGATTTCATAATGCAAATGTAAGATCGCTGATTAATACAATAAGGCCCATTAAAAATACAGTAATAGCGGACATTAGACACCAAAAACACCATGCTTTAATCACGCGCCATTGAAGATAGATAAAGACCAGAGATAAAAGAACTCCGCCTGCGATAAGAACCTCTGCTAATCTATCCCATAACACCATTGGTTCAATGCCAATTACCAGAAAAGCAGTAATAAATGAGATTGCAACATAAAAGATTAATCCTGATATCTCATTGGGAATACCAAATATGTTATTATATTTGCTTTCTAAGACTTGATGGCATTGTTGGCCAATAACACAAACTGGCCTCTCTTGAGCTGTTCGTTTCCGAATTAAATATACTGTCTCGCTAATGCCGATCGCTGCAAGCGTAAAAAGCAACGCATGAGGTGTCATGATGTTTAGTATTCTTTATTAATTACTCGACCATTAATGGTCCGAACATGCCGCCTTCGCGGTGCCCAGGAACCTTACAGTAATACTCAAAGGTGCCAGTTTTTGTTGGAGTAAATTCAGCAATACCTGAGTTTCCACTAAGCAGGATATCCACACCCAATTCGTCGATCGTGAAAGTATGCATGCCTGCCTGTATTAGTGAAGATGATTTTTACCGGCTGACCTTTTGTAAGGGTAAGACCTTTCGGTTCAAAGAAAAAATCGCCCGATACCATACTGATTTCCTTTACTGATCCAGGCGCCGGCACTTCTAATCGGGATTGGACACCAGATTCTTGCGGCGCTTGAGGGCTACCACGAAAGAGGACAAATCCTGCAATAATAAGTACTGAAACAGCAACAATGATTAACACTGGCTTGTTCATAGTTTTTTGAATCTGAGTATCGTATCGTCTGTCGTTGTAATAACATACGATGATGGTATTTTTGAGATAGCGGACGAGAAGTATATCCTACGCGATGGCATGATTTTGGTATACTGAGACCTACGTTTTCGAGTACTCCAACGGTTCGCAATGCTGCAGCAAAAGAAACAACAATCAAAATCAAACCTGTCATTATATATCAAGATGCCACGTTTCCCGTAATAGTATGTGTTG
>JALLOP010000059.1 GCA_027718005.1 Patescibacteria group bacterium AH-259-L07
TTCAAGGTTCTGCGAATCTCTTCACCCAGCGAACTGGTTCCGATTTTATCGGAACTGGGTGAGGGATGAGCAGGTTCTTATAATCTTTGTAAAAGGGTGTTGCAAAATTTATATAGGTGTTTTATAATAAAATTAATTAAATAAGTAATAAAATAGTATGGCAGAAACAAATGAGACGCCTGAGGGAACATCCGGTGCCGGGGCACCACAAAGCCCTGTTCCAGGAGGGAAAAAAGGACTTGTTCTGTTAGTGGTTGGCATTGTTATATTGCTGATTGTGGTGGTGGTTCTTGTATTTACGATTTTCTTTCTTCCTTCATCTAAAGCGCCGTGGTATGCAGTATTTTTAACCAATGGACGTACGTATTTTGGTCACATCGTGAAGCAGAGCTCAGAAGAAGTAGTTTTGCGTGATGTATACTATATCCAAGTTCAGCAGTTAGAGCCGACAGAGGGGGAAGAAGAGGCGCAGCCGCAGCTTTCATTGGTAAGTATTACTGATGAACTTCACGCGCCAGAGAGTGAAATGCAGATCAATCGAGAGCACGTTCTGTTTATTGAAAAACTCCAGGGTTCTTCTCAGGTTGTTACTACGTTAGAGCAGCAGTTAGCCCAATAGCTCTCTAATTTAAATTATCATATGAGAGGTGACAGGCCAAACAATAGAGTGGCAAGCTTTTTGGTTGTCCTTTTTGTTTTATTATTTGTAATTGTTTTTGTTGGTATCGCAGGGTTTTTTTATTTATCTTCGCCTGAGGAAGTATCTGATAAAGAAGGCGTAACATTTTGGCTGTATCGTCACCCTGCACAGATCACTGGCGATGAAAGCACTTTTTTTATTTTTATTAAAAATCAAGAGGTGCGCGATATTATGAATGCACAGGTAGTGATTAATTTTCCTGATGGATTTGTTTTAGGAGAAAGTAATCCACAATGCAACAAAATATTGGCTAATAGTTGTGAATGGTCGTTTGATCAAATTAAAAAAGGGACATTGCAAGAAATTGAGCTTACGGGACGGCTCTATGGATCTGCAGATCAAATGCAGTTTTTTACCGGGTCACTACATTTTCAATTACAAGGATTTACTTCTGAGTTTGAAAAGAATTTTTCTTCGTCAGTTATGATTAACCCTGCACTTTATCTGAGTTGGGATATGGAAACCAAAGGATCATTATTTGATCCGTTTACTTCTACATTCACCCTTGAAAATATTACTTCAGAAGATGTTGATACGGCGCGCGTGATTGTTCAATGGCCGTATGATTTTGGGCTACGTAGCGCAACCTCTAAGACAGAAAAAGATATTGAAATAGATCAAAATGCGCGCGTCCTGACGTGGAACATTACTGATTTAAATTTTTATGATAAAAAAGAGCTGATTATACGAGGGGAGTTTATTGGTACTGGCAGTGAGGCACTTGAATTTAGGGCTCAGGCCGGAATAATAAAAGGTGACGAATTTTTTATTCAGGTTGACAAAGTAAAAAAAATTTCTCTTGAGCGATTTGATTTTGTTCCAGAATTAAAAATTGGCAACGTTGATAAATCTTTGCAAATATATTCATGGGGCGATACGTTGCCGGTTCAAATCAGCTATGTAAATAATACAAATGAAGAGATTAAAAATGCGGCTCTTATAATGGAGATAAGTGCAGACAAGTATATTGATACAAACCGTTTATACAATTCATCCTGGTCATATTATAGCGGGTCGTTTATTCATTCGGGAACATCACCCTACCTTACCGGCCTTTTATCAAACTCTGTTATGAGCACTGGCTGGGATAAGAAACTGATTTCCACATTGGCGCAGATCCCCATAGGGGGAAGAGGTGTTATCGCCTTTGATTTGCCCCTCAAGCAATCTCTTGATGCATTAAAAAATAAATACTCCCAAGCAGAATTAAGCATTCGCATTATTGCTACCGGCACCTTTGCTCAAAGTTTAAAGCAATGGAAAGTGCGGAGCAATGAGATTACTATAAAGATCAATACCCATACAGAGCTCGAAGTTGGGACGCGCTATTATGATGATGAGGGAGTAAAAATTGGTACGGGACCCTTGCCCCCGGAAAAAAACAAAGAGACCACGTATTGGATTTTTATAAATATCAAAAACACAACCAACAGTATTGAAGATGTATCTGTTGTAACCCGTAAGCCTAAGGATGTAATATGGAAAAATCAGACATATACGACCCATGGTTTGCTTTTATATAATGAAAATACACGCGAGATTAGCTGGCAGATTGATGAGCTTCCGCTTTATGTGGGCGGACCGTATTCATTAGTTGAGGCGCGCGCTGAAGTGGGCATTGAACCAACCGCAGATTCTATTGGTTTGTTTTTGCCCTTGACACAAGATATTGTATTTCGCGCGAAGGATCAGTTTACCCAAGATACCATTTCTTCAATTCATCAATTTGTAAGCACGGATTTGAGAGGAGGATTGCAAGAGAGGTAATGAGGAGGGATAGTGGATGCGTGCTATGCTATTGACAAAGACGGAGAAATATGATAGAGTATATAATAAGAACGGTTCGTAATATTTTGTTGACCCAATGAAAAGAGGGATTCATGAGAAAATTCCGCAAAGCCCAATTGATTGAAAAACTTGTGTCGATATTCAGGAATACCGATACTGATGTCGATATTAACGGAGCAGCTGCTTTAGTATTAAAAGAGGTCAGGGCAACTCGGTATTATATGTCTGCTCCTGTGCCGCATTTGTGCAATGGTAAGAAACCCCGGGACCACTGGTTTTGTCCTATGTATGAGCTCCGGGGGCCTGTCTGTCTCTATAAAGACGGTCTTGGAACGCAGTAGGTTCATGCAGTAAAATAAGATGGGCAGATACGATCTGTCCTCTTTGTTTATAATCACGCATTGAAAAGTTATGGATTTACGGTATGATAATTTTGGTGGATAATTGTGGATAACCTTTTTTATTTTTGTGGTATAATATGAACATTATGACATATAAATTTACAATAATTATTATGCAAGAAGGCAAGTGGCACGTAGCTCGGTGTGTTGAGCTCGGTGTGGTAAGTCAGGGGAAAACTATTGAACAAGCTCAAAAAAACCTTAAAGAAGCTGTAGAACTTTATTTAGAAGATCAGCCGGAACGTAAAAAGTATTTTCCTAAAAGGGCTCCTTTAGTTACAACGCTTGAGATTAGTCATGCCTAAATTTCTTTCCGGGAAAAAGGTTATTAAAGTTTTATGCCGAGAGTTCGGCTTTTATTTTGTTTCACAAAAAGGAAGCCATGTAAAATTAAGGAAGAAGATTCTCAACCAAAAGATTACTACTATTGTCCCCGTGCACAAAGAGTTGTCTTACGGAACATTAAAAGGCGTTTTAGAATTAGCTGAAGTTGATGAAAAAGATTTTTGGCGAAAAGTATAAAGCGTGACGAACTTTGAGTTATTTTATGGCGCAAATGGATTTTTCGACAATTGAGCATAACATATTGAAGTTTTGGGAAAAGCATAAAATTTTTCAAAAACTTCAAACAAAAAACCAGGGTAATAAGCGGTGGTCATTTTTAGATGGGCCGATTACGGCAAATAATCCTATGGGAGTTCACCATGCATGGGGAAGAACGTATAAGGATTTGTTTTGTCGCTATATGGCAATGAGAGGATTTGATCAGCGGTATCAGAACGGATTTGACTGCCAAGGCCTATGGGTTGAGGTTGAGGTGGAGAAAGAAAAAGGGTTTAAAACAAAAAAAGATATTGAAACATTTGGCATTGAAAAGTTTGTTACCGCATGTAAAGATCGGGTTAAAAAATATTCTGAAATTCAAACCAAACAGTCAATACGACTTGGTCAATGGATGGACTGGGAAAACTCATATTTTACCATGAGCGATGAAAACAACTATGCGATTTGGAGCTTTTTAAAAAAATGTCATCAAAAACAATTATTATATAAAGGAAAGGATGTGGTGCCCTGGTGTGTGCGCTGTGGTACGGCTATTTCTCAACATGAAATTTTAGCTGAAGAGTATCAAGAACTGACGCATAAATCTATTTTCTTAAAGTTTCCTATTGTTGGCCAAAAAAATACATATTTTTTAGTATGGACGACCACACCATGGACGCTGCCGGCAAATGTTGCCTTAGCAGTACATCCTGACTTTACGTATGCAAAGGTTCAAGATGCAAAAGGGGATATGTATATAGTGGTTAAAAGCAAGGCAGATGTAATTAATAAAGGAAAAATTATTAAAACATTTCTAGGTGAGGACTTGGAGGGGCTCAATTATCAAGGTATCTTTGATGAATTAGATGCACTTCGTGATGCAATGGGAGAGGAAAAGCATGTGGTTATTTTGTGGGATGAGGTAACTGAGGAGGAAGGGACCGGTATTGTTCATATTGCGCCTGGATGCGGACAAGAAGATTTTCAATTAAGCAGAGATGAAGATTTGCCCGTGATTGATCCAACGGATGAAGAAAGCAAATACCCTTCAGGATTTGGAATATTAACGGGGAAATTAGTGACCGAGGTAAATAATCTTATCTTTAACAATTTAGAGAAAAAAGGTGTTGTATTTAAAATTGAAGATTATACACATCGATATCCAACATGCTGGCGGTGTAAATCAGAACTTATTTTCCGCCTCGTTGATGAGTGGTACATTTCAATGAATAATTTGCGAACGCCATTGATGAAAGTTTGTAAAAAGATTCAGTGGCTTCCTTCTTATGGGCTTGATCGAGAGCTTGATTGGTTAAAAAATATGCGCGATTGGCTGATTTCTAAAAAGCGGTACTGGGGTTTGGCACTGCCTATTTATGAATGCCAGCGATGCCATACCTTTGAGGTAGTTGGATCAAAACAGGAGTTACAAGAGCGTGCGCTGTATGGATGGAAAGAGTTTAAAGGCCATTCACCGCATCGGCCCTGGGTTGATACGGTAAAAATACAATGCTCTAAATGTGATGAAGTGCTTTTACGTATCGTGGATGTAGGCAATCCATGGCTTGACGCAGGGATTGTGTCGTTTTCTACTATCAAATATTTTGAAGATAAAAAATATTGGCGGCAATGGTTTCCTGCTGATTTTGTTTGCGAGTCTTTTCCCGGACAGTTTAGAAATTGGTTTTATTCATTAATTGTGATGAGTACGGTATTGGAAAATAAAGAACCCATGAAAACCATTTTTGGCTATGCATTGGTTCGTGACGAATATGGCGAAGAAATGCATAAGTCAAAAAGCAATGTTATATGGTTTGATGAGGCAGTGAAGATGTGCGGTGCAGATGTGCTTCGTTGGATCTATAGCTCACAAAATCCATACTATAACCTGCGTTTTGGCTGGAACACAGTAAAACAAGGCCGCAACAAGCTTTTGACTTTATGGAACAGTTTTTTATTCTTTAAAACCTATGCTGACAAACATACACTTGATAAAACATTTTCTGGTAAAGCCAGTCATATTTTAGATCAATGGATTATTTCTCGCCTGCATCATGTCATTGATGAGGTTACCAACAGCTTAGATGCCCATGATCCTATGACCGCGGCGTTGAGCATTGAACAGTTTTTTGTAGTTGATTTGTCGCGGTGGTATATTCGTCGGTCCAGAGATCGATTTTCTCATATTGAGGCAATGAATACGCTTTATTATGTTTTATTACATTTGATAAAATTAGCTGCGCCATTTATTCCTTTTCTTACTGAAGAAATATATTCTTTTCTCAAAACCGATACTATGGAGGAGTCAGTACATTTGAATGATTGGCCAACATCAGATAATACATTACAACAGATAAAGCTTGAACAAACAATGAAGCACGTGCGTGATATTTGTGAAATTGGCCATAGTTTACGCGCTCAAGCGCAGATTAAAGTTCGCCAGCCCCTACAAGAATTAGCAATTGCGGGGCCTCAATTGTCAGATGAATTTGTTTCGTTAATTAAAGATGAGCTTAATATAGAAAATATTAGGTGGGTTAAGAAACTTCCTTCAGGTGATACATGGGTAGTAAATAAAGATACGGAAGTAAAAGTGGGGCTTGATACACATATAACGCCAGAATTAAAAAAACAAGGATTGGCCCGTGAAATGGTTCGCCATATTAATGCCCTGCGCAAAAAAGCAGGACTGACCAAAAATGATACAGTCATGGTTTATTATCAAACAAAGAGCAAAGAATTGATATCTGTTATAGAGGAATATAAACAAGAGATTATGAACAAGACGGTAAGCAAAGATATGATTGATAAGCCAGCACCTTCTTCTTTAGTGCAAGACGAGGTGAATATAGAAAAAAGTGTGCTTGTTTTAAGTTTAGGAAAATGAGTTCAGATGAGTATATAGCCGGTGTTGTGTTACAAACAAGAGATTATAGGGAGTTTGATAGGATTATTTATTTTTATTCTCAAGAGTATGGCAAGGTTGAGGTATTGGTTCGTGGTGCACGAAAAATTACTTCTAAGCTGGCTCCCTTGATTGCGGAGCCATTTGCATTAGTAAAATTAAAAGTGGTAAGCGGGAGAAGACATTATCATTTGATTGGCGGTGAAGTGCAGGAGCGGTTTGAAAATATATATACAAATTATGTAAAAATGAATGGCATTGCCTCTGTATTTAATTGTATTAATGCTATTGTTAAAAAACATAAACCTGATGCTAAAATTTTTTCTTTACTTATTGCATTTTTACAAAAAGCCAATACTATACCGCAGGAGAAAATTACTATTTTGATGTCTGCATTTTTAATTAAATTTTTAGCTTTTTTAGGATATCGACCCGAGGTAAGGTATTGTATACTTTGTCAAAGAAAAGAATTTGAAAAAGATATTTTTTTTGACTTTGAAAAAGGAGGAGTGGTATGCAAATCGCATGATTCTGATGGTGAAAATAAAAAAGAATTAAGTATGTCGGCCCTATCTCTTTTACAGGAGTTGCTATACAAGAGATTTGATTATGTATTAGAGAAAAAAAAGATGAAAAAAGATATACAATTAGTGTCAAAAATAATCAATCAATTTTATCAATGGCAGCTTGATTAAACAAGAAGATCCGGTATAATAGTGGCATGAGCAAGAAAAAGCGAGTTGTTATCATGGGCGCGGCAGGCAGGGATTTTCATAATTTTAATGTGTATTTTAAAAATAATTCTGACTTTCATATTGTTGCCTTTACTGCTGCTCAAATCCCTAATATTACGGATAGAATATATCCTGCTCGATTAGCTGGAGCGTTATATCCACAAGGCATTCCTATATATATAGAAGAAGAATTACCAAGGATCATTAAAAAATACAATGTTGATTCTGTTATTTTTTCATATAGTGATGTATCGTATGATTATATAATGCAAAGAGTAAGCCTTGTTCTTTCTCATGGCGCTGATTTTGTACTGCTTAATCCAGAGGATACCATGTTGAAGTCAAAGGTGCCGGTAATTGCCGTATGTGCGGTAAGAACAGGATGCGGCAAAAGTCAGACAACACGGTATATTGGTGATATTTTGAAAAATCAAGGAATTAAGTTTGCAGTGATTCGTCACCCCATGCCGTATGGTGATCTGAGAAAGCAAGGTGTTCAAAAATTTTCTACGCTTGACGACCTTGATAAGCATAAATGTACGATAGAAGAGCGAGAAGAATATGAACCACATCTTGAGCGAGGATTTACCGTGTTTGCGGGCGCAGATTATAAGGAGATTTTAAAGCAAGCAGAAAAAGAATCTGAAGTGATTTTATGGGATGGTGGCAATAATGATTATCCATTTATTAAGCCGGATTTGATGATAGTCCTTGCTGATCCTCATAGAGCCGGGCATGAGTTATTGTATTATCCATCTCAGATATGTGTGCATATGGCTGACGTGGTGGTGATTAATAAGATTAACACTGCTAAGAAAAAAGATATTGAACAGGTACGGGAAAATATTACAGCACTCGCGCCTAAAGCAAAAATTATTCTTACAGCATCGCCAATTTTTGTAAGTGAACCTCAACGTATTAAAAATAAAAGAGTATTGGTGGTTGAAGATGGGCCAACCGTGACCCATGGGGGAGCGTCATTTGGAGCTGGATTTTTAGCTGCGCAAAAATATGAGGCTATCATAGTTGATCCCCGACCATATGCAAAAGGATCTTTAAAAAAAGTTTTTCAAGAATATACGCATTTGAGAAGAGTTTTGCCAGCTATGGGATATGGAGAAAGGCAGGTTCAAGAACTTGAACAAACAATTAATGCGTGTCCAGTAGATATTGTTATTACGGGTACGCCCATTGATTTAAGTAGAATTATTACCACGAAAAAGCCAATTATACGGGCTCGATATGAGCTTGAAGAGAAATCAGGAAGTTTAGAAAAGATTATTAAAGAGTTTTTGGAAAAATTTGTTCATAGTTCATAGTTTACGGTTTATAGTTTTTATGGCCCCGTCATCTAGTGGTTAGGATATCAGGTTTTCATCCTGAAAACAGGGGTTCGATTCCCCTCGGGGTCACTCTTAAAAAAGCAAGGAGAATCTTCGTTTTTTGGTTAGGGGAAAATGTTATCTATGTACTCATCTTGTACATGATCTTGACATTTTTTTGAAATCTGCTATAATTTATAACGGCACCTGTGAGGTAGCAGGTGGCCAGAAGAACGTTGAACCTGGAAAAAAGGAGGAGTAATCATGACGAAACGCCCGTTGGATCAACCGAAAGACGATGGTTATCGGTACACGACGTGTGAGCATGGAGGGTGTAAAGATCACGGCTTTGATACTGGCGGTAAAGGCTCTGAGATTGATTACGAGCCTATTCCCGTCTCCTTTAAGCGCTCGGTTATCAAGCACAACGCTTGCCCTAACTGTGGTGGGAAATATATAGAGCGGCGTCAGAAGGTAGTACGCTATACCTGTGTGGATTGCGGCCGGGTGGAAGAAGAGGTTGTGAGCAAGAAAGTGGCATATTGTGGATGTTGTGGATGGCATCGTATCG
>JALLOP010000006.1 GCA_027718005.1 Patescibacteria group bacterium AH-259-L07
CAAATGATAGATACGATCATGCAAGTGATAGATAAGCTCACGGCTTTTGATGTTGTACGAGCATTATTTATGTTGACAGTTGGCAGCGTGGTAATAGTTGAATCGGTATGGGATTTTTGGCACCGGTTTGTTTGGCATAAAGGAATACTCGGAGATAGAATGAGAAAGTACCATCGGAAACATCACAAAATTTATACGGAAGAATCTTTTCAGCGCTCTGGAAAATATGAGAGGGCAGAAGGTATCTGGAATGTAGCTCTATTAATACTATTACCTATTGTTTTAGTTGTTTTGATTTTTCCGCTTAGAGATGTTGTGCCGTTAATTCTTGGTAGCCTCGTGTATATAATTTTTATTCATTATGTTCATGAAGCATTTCATAAATTAGATCATTGGCTTCATCGTTATGCTTGGTTTAAACGTTTGGAAAAACTGCATAAGGGGCATCATCTTGCACGATGTAATTACGGATTGATATTTTCTTGGTGGGATAAACGTAAGAAGACTTTGAGAGAGGAAATACCCACAGAGAAAGAGGATCTTTTTCCTGGGTATAAAATAAAGGGTTAGCGGCAAAACGCTAACCTTTTTAAATAGATATACAATTATTTTAAATAAAAAAGTCGCCACGACATTCAATTTTTAAAGAGTGCCCCTGCCAGGATTCGAACCTGGAATTAGACGTCCGAAGCGTCGCGTGATATCCATTTCACCACAGAGGCCTAGAAATGAAATCAGGGTTAAATCCCTGATTTATTATTCAAAATCATTTATTGATCAGTGTTACGTTCAATCTTTTAAGATTTCTTCAGGATAGTTTGCTCTACTTACTGCAGTGTCAAGCTCAATATCCCCCTTTCGATATAGTTTTTTAAGGTCTTGCTCTAAAGTATGCATGCCAACTTTGGATCCTGTCTGGAGTGCAGATCGGATTTGGGCAATTTTATTTTCTCTGATTAAGTTGGCAACAGCCGGGGTATTGATAAGGATTTCGCGGGCCGCAGCTCTTCCTCCACCTTTTTTTGGCAATAAATGTTGAGAAATAACTGCTCGTAAGGCCATGGCAACCTGCAATCTAATTTGTCGTTGTTGGCCTGTCGGGAAGATATCAATCATTCGATCAATGGTTTGCGGTGCATTTGGCGTATGCAGTGTTGCTAAAATTAAGTGTCCTGTTTCAGCCAAGGTAATTGCCAAACTAACGGTTTCCAAATCTCTCATCTCAGAAACTAAGATAACATCCGGGTCTTGTCGCATAATATGTTTTAATGCTGATTGAAACGAGAGCATGTCTTTGCCCAGTTCTCGTTGCGCAATTACACTTTTTTTGGGTTTGAATATAAACTCAATTGGATCTTCGAGCGTCATAATATGACATGCTCGTTTTTCATTAATATGATCAATTAAGGCCGCAAGTGTTGTTGATTTTCCGCATCCGGTTGGTCCTGTAACTAAAACGAGACCATCTGGAAGATCAGCAAGTTTATATGTTGATTCAGGCATACCAATTTCTTCCATGGTAGGGATCTTAGGTAAAATAAGTCGCGCAGCCAAGGCAAGTACATTTTTTTCCCAAAAAATACTTACTCTGTAGCGAATACCGTCACCATCATCAATTTGGTAGGAAAATTCTAAATTTCGTTCTTTAAAAAGTTCTTCTTTTTGTTCTTTACTGATAATGGTTTCAATTAAGGATAAAATACCGTTGTGTTTAAGTGCAGGCCAGTTTTTTGCCGGCCGTAATATGCCGTCAATTCTATAATATACTGGTAAGCCGTGAGCTAAATGAATATCTGATGCTTTAAGACTTACCGCACCTTTAAAGATTTCTTCAATAGTCATAAGCGCTGGCGCTAAAATAAAAAATTAAAGATAAAAGATAAAAAATTTTTTTGTTTTTACGTTTTGGTTTTTTATTTTTGGTTTTTTACTTACATATGCTCCTGTTTCTGTATTTATTCTAACAATATCCCCCCTTTTAATAAATATAGGGACCGTTAGTTGAGCCCCGGTTTCTAATGTTACGGTTTTTGTTGGTGTGGTTGCGGAATCCCCTTTAATAGATGGTGGCGCTTCAATAACCTCAAGATTAACCTTTTTCGGGAGCTCGATAGCCACGGGATTTTTATTATATATAAGGGTGGCAACCTCAATGCCTTCTTTTAAAAATTTTTTTTGATCAGTTAAAGATGCTGCAGGGAGGAAAAATTGTTCATATGTATGAGTATCCATAAAAAAGAATTTATTATCCTCTTTGTATAAGAAATTTGCAGTAGATTTTTCAATATCTGCAGTTTTAATTTTATCAGATCCGGTAAATGTTTTCTCTAATGTAAGGCCAGTGATAAGATTTTTTAGTTTGGTACGTACATATGCGCCGCCGCGGGCAGTAGTTGTGTGTTGAGAATAAATAATTTTATATGGCTCATTATTCAGTGTGATAATAATTCCAATTTTTTTAAGATCATTGATATCCATAAACTACGTCATTGCGAGGAGCGGAGCGACGAGGCAATCTCTACTGCGTATGAGATCCCTCGCTTCGCTCGGGATGACGCCTTTGGCGTCATTTTTTAACAAATGGTAAAAGCGCCATAATACGTGCTCGTTTAATAGCGCGTGCAAGTTTTCTTTGATGTTTTGCGCAGGTTCCTTTTTTGCGTCGAGGAAGTATTTTTTCATACGGCGAAATAAACCGACGTAATAGATCAGTATTTTTATAGTCGATTTCATTTATATTGTTAACGCAAAAATAACAATGTTTTTGATTGTTCATATCAACGAATTTACTAATCTATACGAATATACGAATATGAATTATTGAATTATTAGACGCCCGAATATATTATTCGTAAATTCGGGTTTGATTCGTATATTCGTTGATTTTTCTAAAAGGGAATTTCTTCTACATTAATTTCATCTTCTTCAGGAGTTTCTTCTTTAGGAGTTTCTTTTGAAAGGGATTTTTTATCTACGGCTTGTCCAGGTCGCGGACCCAATTGCATTCTCTCAGTAACAATTTCTGTTCTATATTTTTTATTCCCCTGTTGATCTTCCCAACTACTTGTTTGCAATCTTCCTTCAATATATACTAAACTACCTTTTTTTAAAAATTTTTGAGCAATTTCAGCAAGTCTTCGCCACGCAACAACGTTGTGAAATTCAGCTTGCTGTTTTTTTTCACCGCTTTCTTTATCTGTCCAAAATCTATTGGTAGCTACCCCAAATGAAGCCACGGTTTGTCCTGAAGGAGTGGTCCGTACTTCTGGGTCTCTGGTAACATTCCCCAAAATAATTGCTTTGTTTACATTCATAATTTATTATGTATTATATTTATTTAGATTTTTAATAGTTCATCAATTTTATCGCCAAGTTTTTTAAAATCAACCTTTTTTGGTTTTTTAGGTTTTTTCTCTTCTTTCTCTTTTGCTTCCTCCTTTTTTTCTGGTGCTACTTCGGCAGATACATCTTTTTCTTCTTTATCCTCCGCAGCCCCGCCTGCCGGACGGGCTGGCTTGGTTAAGGAGGGTCCTTTTATAATTTCTTCTTTAAAAATGTCATCGAATTCTTCTTTTTTTCGTTTTGGCCTTGCCCTAAGGCGGGGCTTAGTTTTTATTGCGGCAGTGATTATATGGCGCAAAACCTCAGAGGTTAGTTTTAGCTTTTGATTGAGTTCGTTAAGTTTTTTAGCATTTATATCAAAACGCACTAATAGATAAAAACCCCGATGAATAGATTTAATCGGATATGCTAATTTTTTTCCACCGAGATTTTCTTCATGGGTAATTGTTCCTTCTAAATCAGATATAATCTTTTTTATTTTTTGTGAAATCCCTTCTAAATCTTTTTCCGTATATGGCGCAGGGACAATATAGAGTAATTCGTACATAATTGACAATGAGTAATTCTTTAATGATAATAGTAGTATGACCTACTTTTTTATATTAGGCAATAATCCTACTTTGTCAATAGCAGAGATTGTGTGCGTATTGTCTGCAAAAATAAAAAAACAAAATATAAAAGTTATTTCTCAAGACGTATTTATTGTTGAGTTTAATAAAAAGATTGATATTAGCTTATTGCAAAAGCAATTAGGAGGAACTATTAAAATTGGAAAAATTATTAGCACAAGAAATATAGATGATATAAAGAGGGTAGAACAATCATTGGTTAAGCAGATTTTACTGTTGTTTCCCTTAAACGTTAAAAAAGTATTTTTTGGTTTTAGCATTTATGGAGGGCGAGTGGATATAAAAGCGTTGGCCCTCGCTATAAAAGAGAAATTAAAACAGCAGGGAATTGCTTCGCGATGGGTAGTATCAAAAGAAAGCGTTCTTTCGTCGGTGGTTGTGCAGAAAAATAAGTTATTAGAACAAGGAGCAGAATTTACATTATTTATAAAAAAGGATAAAGTATTGCTTGGCAAAACACTCACATGCCAGGAATTTGAAAAATATAGTTTTTATGATTTTTCTCGCCCGTATCGGGCAATTGAAAAAGGAATGATGCCGCCAAAGTTAGCAAAGATGATGATTAATTTGTCTGGAACCGATAGTGCATCAGTGTTTTTAGATCCATTTTGCGGTTCAGGGACCATTTTACAACAAGCCATATTAATGGGATATGAAAATGTTATAGGAGTAGATGTAGATGAACATGCTGTTTCTCGTACACAAAAAAATTTAGAATGGCTAACAAAAAATGAGGAATTAAGAATTAAGAATGAAGAATTAAGTGTTAAAATTCAAAAATGCGATGTGAAAAATTTAGACAAGAAGATACCCCCTCAATCAGTTGATACAATTATTACCGAGCCATATCTTGGCCCGCTTAAAATTAGAAATTTAAAAGCAGAAATTAAAATTTTATCAGATTTATATATTAATGCGTTTAAATCGTTTAAAAAAGTTTTAAAACCAGATGGACGAGTGGTTATTATTTTCCCCGTATTCTCTGTTTCATTCCCCTCGTCATCCCACCTTCCTTTGTCATCCCTCGGGCGAAGCCCGAGGGATGGAAGGACAAAGAATAAACTACACTTTTTGTTAATTTTAGATACACTCAAAAAAATCGGTTGGCAAACACAAATACCATTACCTCAATATTTATTAGATAATCCAGTTATTAAAACTACGAGCCGCCGATCCATTATATATTCGCGGCCAGATCAAAAGATTTTACGCGAAATTTTAATTTTTACAAGAACCTAATGAAGAAAAAATATATACGTAAGGGATTAAAAATAGTTTTTCAGAGGTTGAGGCAGTATAAAGATGACCTTATTTTACTTTCTATATTGGGTGTTATTTCGGCAATTGCGAATGGGAGTGTGCCGTATTTAGTAGGACGACTTTTTGATTCAATTCTTGAGCCATCAATGATTTTTCAAGAAATGTCATTTGAAATGCCGCTTTTTTTGTTTTTTATTTTAATCTGGCTTGGAGTACAGTCTATAGCAAACTTTGTTGGTTGGAGAAGTAGACGTAGGAGCGATACCATACGTGAAATAAGTTATGCTGATTATCTGGTAGAAGGAGCTTCTCACTTACTTGAGTTGCCTATCGCGTTTCATAAAGATCAGAAGTTAGGAAAAGTGATGGACAAAATACAAAGAGCTGCTAATTATTTTTCTATAATCGTAAGCGATGTAATTATAGATCTTGCGCCCCAGTTTTTGAGTATTATTGTTGCCTTAATTATTTCTTTTTATATTCATCCGCTTTTAGCATCGATTTTAGTAATAGGTGTATTTATTTATGTTTTGACATTGATTAGACTGGTTGCACCTGTAGCACAATTGCAGCGTCGTACGTTTCGGACTCAGGCAAGGGCATCTGGGTATGTTTATGGCGCGCTTTCTAATATTATGACCGTGAAACAGGCTACAGCAGAGAAATATGAGCAAAAGAAATTTTTTGAGCTTTTTAGAATCAATATTGTCAGATTGTGGAAGCGATTATTTTCTATTTGGCAGGGATTAAGTTTTTCACGAAGAGTAATTGTAATGTTAACGCAACTTACTATTTTTGGACTCTCTGCCTGGTTTATTCAAAAAGGGACGTTAACCATTGGCCAGCTGGTTATGTTTAATGGGTATGCGATGATGTTTTTTGGGCCCTTTGTAAGGTTAGGACGGGATTGGCGATTTATTCAAAATGGTTTAGTTGCAGTGCAAGAGGTAGATAAAATTTTATCTATTCCCAAAGAACGGTATATTCCTCAAAATGTGGTTATACTTTCTGATATTAAAGGAGAAGTTGTTTTTGAAAACGTGGATTTTGCGTATCACAAAAAGCAGGGCAGGGTGCTTGATGACGTTAGTTTTAAAGCTATGCCGGGCGAAGTCGTTGCCTTGGTAGGAGAGTCAGGTGTTGGCAAGAGTACATTAATTGATTTAATTTCAGGATATTATTTCCTTCAAAAAGGGAAGATTTTAATTGATGGACATGATATAAGAAATCTTGATTTAAAATTTATTCGCAGTAAAATTGCCGTGGTGCCTCAAGAAGTGGTTTTGTTTAATGATACGATTAAAAACAATATTGCGTACGGGAATTTTTCCGCCACTGATAAGGAAATTAAAAAAGCTGCTGAACAGAGTTATGCAAGTGAGTTTATAGAGTCATTTCCTAAAAAGTATAAGCAAATTGTTGGTGAGCGAGGGATTAAGCTCTCAGTTGGGCAAAAACAACGGGTGGCAATTGCGAGAGCTATTTTACGCGATCCTCGTATTCTTATTTTAGATGAACCAACTTCAGCTCTTGATGCCCAATCAGAAAAATTTATATCTCAATCATTACAAAAATTAATGAAAAACAGAACAACATTTATAATTGCGCATCGTTTGAGCACCATACGCCATGCGGATAAGATTTTAGTTCTTAAAGAAGGGAATATTGTTGAACAAGGGAAACATGATGATTTAATAAGGATTCCAAATGGAGTTTATCGTCATTTTTATAGGCTCCAATTTGGAGTAATTTAATGTTGCGTTATGCGAATAGGGATCGATGCTCGCCACAGCACTAAAATAAAGTTTAGTGCTGGACTTCGCTTTTGTTCTGTGAGAAAGGGATATGATAAGTTTAATAAACTTTATATTAATAAAGTATGAGAATAGGAATCGACGCTCGATTTTATGGGCCTCATGGCAAAGGCATTGGGCGTTATACACAAAAATTACTTGCCAGTTTAGAAAAACTTGACCATGACAATGAGTATTATATATTCTTGCGTCAAGAAAATTTTGATTTATATCAACCAAAAAATCCAAAATTTCATAAAGTGTTAGCTGATTATCCTTGGTATTCATTTAAAGAGCAAATAATATTTCCATTTAAATTGTATGCATATAATCTTGATCTTGTTCATTTTTTTCATTTTAATGTGCCATTGTTATATATAAAGAAGTTTGTAGTAACCATACATGATTTAACACATCATTATGTATCAAAAGATGCCTCAACATTACCATTTATATTGTTTTATGGCAAAAAATTATTATATTTTTTAGTGATACGACGTGCAATTAAAAAATCACAAAAAGTTATAACGGTTTCTTCGCATACAAAGATTGAGATTATCAGAGAATATAAAGTTAAGCCGGAAAAGGTTATTATAACATATGAAGCAGTCTAAAGAACCATATTTAATTGTATCAGAATTTCAAAATTCTGATACAAAAGGAAAGGGGTCGAGGAAACATAGTTTCCCCGTCGAGGTGACAGGAGCGAATCCCTCACCCAGCGAGCTGGTTCCGATTTTATCGGAACTGGGTGAGGGGATGAGCGACGCCAAAGGGCGGAAGGCCTATGGAGAACATAGTTCCGACTCTATCGGAACAGGTTTGCGAGCGTTAGCGAGTAAATATGTTCTGTATGTGGGCAATGCATATCCACATAAAAATTTAGAGCGGCTTATTTCCGCGTTTAAAATTGTATTACAAAAACAACCTGAATTGCATCTTGTGTTAGTCGGGAAGATTGATTATTTTTATGAACGCCTGCAACGCCTTGTTAAAGAACTGAACCTAGAAAAAAATGTTATTTTTACCGGATATGTTTCAGACCCTGAACTATCATGGCTATATACTCATGGATTTGCTTATGTATTTCCTTCATTATCAGAAGGGTTTGGCTTGCCAGGATTAGAAGCAATGGTAAATAATTTGCCAGTTATTTCTTCTAACAAAGAACCTTTACCAGAAGTATATGGGAAGGCTGCTTTGTATTTTAACCCAGAAGATATAAATGAGATGGCAGATGCTATTTTACAAGTAGTTCAAAATAAAAAATTAAGAGAAAAATTAAAAAAAGCCGGGAGGGCTCAAGTTAAAAAATATTCCTGGGATCGTTGCGCCCAACAAACTCTCAAAGTATACAAGAGCGTTTTAAAGTGATAAGTGTAAATTATGATAGCTCAAGAAGTAATAATTTTAATTTTATTTGTTTTTGCAGGATATGCTATTCAGAGATTATGGTCAGGTAAATATGAGGGGGATCGATTGAAAAGATCCTTACGGTTTTTGATTGGCAATTACTATATTCATATCCATCACTGGCTATATTCTCTGGCTATCCTTGTAATACTTTATTTTTTCAATATTTATCATCCAGTAATCTATGGATTATTAATCGGATTTATTATACAGGGATTTACATATCGAGATCGGTTTATTTTTTATTATCATAAAGATAAATTTGATACCATATATAGAAAATGGAAACCAGTTATTAAAAACTAGGCTTTATTAAGCCTAATTTTTGCCATTGACCCCGCTAGAGGATTGAGGGCTTGTTTAAATCAATAGAGCTTATTACTACAAAAAGGTTAACATAGATTAGAATGTCTTCCATCCTCTAACGGGGTTGACAAAAAAGAGGTTTTGTGTTACAATGTAGATAATAAAGTACAGCATACGTGGTGCTGTAACTTGTAAACCTTACAACAAGGAGGAAATAATGGAAAGAGATCAGATTGTAGTAGATGAAGCAGAAGATCGGATGAGCGTTAGTGTGTTTTTGACTGATGTATTTCGTCCACGCAATAGGCATGAATTGTTGCTTTCAGACAGAATTTTATTGGTATGGAATAAAGCTAAATATGACGAGGAAGGGGAATTTGTTCGAAAAGCTGGTGTTGGTATGCCAGGAGGGCATGTTGAGCCTGGTGAACATTATATTGATGCTGCATATCGAGAAACTGAAGAAGAAGCAATAAGAGAGGAAGAAGAGGGAGAGAAAACAGCGATTGGCATTCGCGAGAAGATTGTGATTATAAATGATCGAAGATTATTTGAGCGTAAGAGGGGATATGATAGAGAATCTGAGCCAGAAAAAGGTGAAGACGGTAAGTTAATATTTAAAGATCATTGGCATTTAAGAGTAGGTGCTCGCTTGTTAATTCCCCCTGATGAAATAGTGTTAGAGCCTGAAAGTGAAGATATAGAGAAAGCAGAATTCTGTTATTTTGAAAGGTTGCCCTTAGGAGTATACAAAAGTCATAAAGCATTGATAAGGGATTTTTACAATAGATTGCGGAAAAAGGAGTTATTTGATGACATTTTCAGACAAAAAAGCTGACCTAGTGGGGTTGGCTTTTTCATTTGATATTTAGGAGATTTTGTGCTACTTAAAAAGTATTGTAAAATTTTTAATATTTAGCGACGATTTATGAAAGCGTAGCTAATATTTATTTTACGGCGCTTAAATTATACTAAAATAAGTATAGTTTTTTATTTTATATTAAGTTAAATATATAAATTTTATCCTGTTGATAACCTGTAGATAACTTTTTTTTCTTTTTTTACTACTTTTTATAATTTTTTTGTCATCCCATTTTTTTGTTATTTCGGCTCGTGAAGGGCCGAGGAATCCCTTAGCAAGTTTGGTCGACAAAGAATTGCTATTGACCACACTATTTTTTTCTTGTCATTTTTTAGCCTCTTGTCATTCCGCGCGAAACGCGGAATGACAAGAAAGGAAAGTCACGAAATGACGATCGTCCCCTGTCATTCCTTGCGAGCCATAGGTGAGTAAGAAATAAAAAAGAGAAACATGGACAAAATTGGCATAAAGTTATAGAGAAAAAAATTTTAATTTTATGTGATATTTAGCTGATATTAATTAGAAATGTTTTATTAATGTTAAACTGAGAACAAGGGATGTTCGCTGAAGAACAATTTTGTTGAAATTTGCTTAATATCTATTAATAATTTATAATTTTTACCCATCTTTTCTATAAATTTAGCGTCGTAATATATTATAATATTAACAAATAAAACAAAAAAGATCCCTAATATAGAGATCTTTTTATTGACTTTCGTTCAATTTTTCATTAACAATACGCATAAGTTCATCCGGAGGCACTCCACTGCCCCTAACGCGCGCACTGCCACCCCTGTTATTTCCCCCTCCCCAACGATCTATTCTTAGTTTTTCTATTTTATTCATGATTTTATAAAATTTGGGAAGAGGAAAATAAAAAAATGATTTTTTGTGCATCGCATATACCCGCCTGCCATCAGGGCGTTGTCGAACTGAAACATATGCGTGATATCCATCACGAAAAACACCCATACCTGCTTGAGCCCCAATTTCTTGTATCATTGCCCAGCCTGGACCACCACCGATTTTTTCATAAGCCATATTAATGGCGATTGATTCACCATGTCCTGAAATATGTTTTAATATACGTTTTTCAATATCTTTTACTATGCCTTTATAAGTTTCAGGGTCTCGTTTATCTATTTCCCCACTGATCCGAAAATATCGATATGGTTCAAAAATCCATGCAATTTGTTGAAATAGTGACAGATCATTAGGAAAAGGATGTATGCCTGGGACAGTATCATGTAGGTCTTGCATGAATACAAATTGAATTAGTCTAGGATTGCCAATAAATTCCTTTTTATGGCCATGTTTTAATACAGTATTTGAGGCAGAAACATCTTCATCACAATCTCCCGCAAGAACATCTGCTTCCGGCTCATTATTCTCGTCGCGAGCGTCAAAAAGAGTGGTAAAAAATCCATCGCGGATTGCTGCATATACCTGCATACAGGTTGATCGGGTAGCTAGATTATCTACTTTTTCATGATGATTAAAGCTTATTCGCGGACCGCTTTTTTGGCGACGTGGCTTCCCAGATACATACCCATCAAGTGCAATAGAGTAAGGTTCAGTTACACGACAGAATTTTCTCCATGACATGGGCGGGTCGTTTGGTCGCATCAAAAGCTTAATAGCCATTATGTTCTCCTTGCCCGCTTAAGTTTCAAAGAAATTTTGGCGGGCTCCTTTATTTTTTATGAGCTATATTAATTAATTACATATATTTTGATACACGTCAAGTGTATAAAAAAAGAGTCTGGCGGAGTCTTTTTGTAATTCAATTTTATTTTTATTTTAGTTTTAGAGCAAACGCGAGAGAATCCATTATAACGTGAAGAATAGTAAAAAGTAATATTAAAGATATCATATTTTACGCGTTTTTAAAAAGTGTAAACCCCCATATAGCCCTGCTTTATCACCTAATTTACTCTTTATAATGGGCAGAGATTTAAAAACTAAAAGATTTTTTTTAACGTATTCTTTAGTTTGATTTAAAAATAAGCGTGATCGCTCGGAAAACCCACCACCAATAATAAAGATATCAGGAGACCACAGTACAAGAGCATTAATAATCCCCTGGGCTAAGTATTTTGAAAAGTCATTCCAGATTTTTTTATTTTTACAATTTTCAGGTTGTATTCCATAGTTTTTATAAAAAGCCGTTCCTGATACTAGACTTTCTAAACACCCTACTTGCCCGCATGGTGGCCATTTTTTACCATCAGGTTTTATAATCTGATGTCCCGGTTCAAATCCCTGAGAAGAAATATCAATACGTTTGTTCACAATTCTCACGCCGCCAAGACCAGTACCAATGGCGTAATAGCCAACAATGGTATACTTTTTGCCTGCGCCAAATACTGCCTCTCCTAAGCCGCCTAGGTCAGTATCATTTTCTAAAAACACAGGACAATGATATGTTTTTTTTAGATTAGCAACAATTGGTTTATTGACCCATGAGTGTAAATTAGGAGAAGCAAGTATTTTCCCAGCTTTTTTATCATGTATGCCGGCAATACCTAATACAATTGCGGTAATTTTATTATCTTGTGCTATTTTTTTTATACTCATATGCACTTTTTCTATGCCAGGGGTAAAGTTTTTTTCTGTGGGAAATTTTTCTATTTTTGCAATAGTTTTAAGATTTTTTGAGGACGCTACTCGTGTCGATGTTCCTCCAATATCAAGCAATATATACATAATGTTTAGATTTAAGATTACAGATTTAAGTCTGTTTCAAACTAATCATAACTAAGTTTTGTGTTTTTTGCAAATGAAAAATGGCATCTCATATGATGCCATTATCCACTTCATTTTATAGTTCTGCATATCGTGTTTTGATATCTGTTAGAGAATCAAACACAAAGCAGCGTTTTCTGTCAACCTTAGCAAGAATTTCATCCATTTTTCCAATGGTAGTCCAATCTCTTACTGGAATAAAAATGCCTTTAAATCCAGCTTCGAGCGCCGGCACAATGTCAGACCCGTAAGAATCACCTACGCTAAGCGTATAGTTTGTAAATCCTTGTGCTAACTTTTGAAAATCATGAGGCGTTTTTTCTCCTGTTTCACGATTATCGTCATTAATATCAACGATTTTGATTTGCGAGAAATGTTTAATACCGACATGTTTGAGAGCAGCAATTTTTCTATTTTGAGCCGGCCTGTCACCCTTTGTACAAAGACCCACTGCATCTCCTTGCAGTGCTAAAAAATCTAATACAGGGAGCGCTTCAGGTTTGACGTTATGAGCGTAACGCGATTCATCAAATGCTTGCATACAAATGTCGTAGATTTGTTTCTCTGTTTCTTTTTTGGGAGTAACACCAGCTTGCCTACAGAGTTGTTGGTAAACAATAACAAACGTTCCGGGAAATCGCCCCATGGAACAGTAGTAAGGTTTTCCTGTGGACGGGTTTATTTCATATATACGATCCTTGTCAAGCTTTTGTTCCATTTGAATTATTTCCAGAACATGCGGCGCTTTATTGCCGAGCGTTTTAATAATCAGTCGGGTGGCATCAAGAATCGGATCAGAATAATCATGTACATTATCAATTAAGGTATTGTCCAGATCAAATACAAACAACTTGTTCATATTTTATCCTCCATATGTTGATTGTTAAGAACCATTTAAATAATAACAGCTCCTCAATTTTTGTCAACAGGCTGTTTGATCACCAAGACATGTATCAAAACAGTGATTATTCAGAGAGCTCTTTTATTTTACCAAGAGAATACTGGTGTAAAATTGAACTCACGAGGGTCTGATACGGGATGCCTTTCTCTACTGCCTTAGCTTTTATCTTTTGTAAATCTTTGTCGGAAATTCTTATATTAATATTTTTTCTCTTACTCAAAGTTTCTCTATCATACTGTTGATAGCGAGAAGCTTGTTTTTTGGCTTGGCGAATTTTTTTAAGCTTGCCTGTTTCAAAATCTTTTAAGATTTCCTTTTCGTCTTTATTTAAGTCAAAGTATTTCATTATTTTATTATAAACATTATATATCTTTTGTCATAGCTCGTTGTGGAAAACTTTGAAAGGAACATTTTTCTTCCAATTATGTCTACAATGTAGCTCGCGTTTCTCAAAAAAAGTGGTATACTGAAAGGTATTATGAAGAGTATTTTTATCATCATTTTAGTGCTCATGGTTGCTGGTATCGGGTACTATCTCTTTAATCAGCCAGTACCGCAAGCGCAGGAGAGTCAGATAGTTTTGCCTGTGAGTGAAAGCGTGATCGATGATACGATGGTGCAAGTACCAGTCGAACTGCCTCTTATTCCAAAGCCAAACCGAGTAGATTTCTCGCAATTCCATTCGCTCTTTCGTTTCTCAGGAGAACTCTCTAAGGGTTGGCAGGTTGAATTCGTGCCTAAAATCGTCGCGCTTAACATTTACGATCCTGAAAGTTCTACGGAAAGTATTAGAGAACAATCGCAGATATTTATCCGGCACTTTGAAGCAAGCAGATTCTTAACGCTCTCAACTGTTGATATTACCCTGCGCGAAGAAACAAAGAGCAATAGCCATCCTGCGGTGCGTTATGAAATTATTAAGAAGCTGGGAGTTCCTAACTTTCCTCGTCAACCAAGTTGGCGCAATGAGAAACACCGGCTTATTGATATTCGATTCACCAACAACAGCCCCAGTTTATTTTACGTGTTTGCCTATACTCCCTCACTTGAAAAGTACATGTTTGATGATTTTATCAATTCGCTTACATTCCATAATGATCTAGACAGTATATATCCGCCAATTGATAGAATGTTAGAACGATCTGTTAAAAAATCGTTTGGGCTGAAAGTTTCACCAGAAGACTCTCCTATACAACCAGAGCGGTTTTCTGGATACCACACTGGTGTTGATTATGAAGTGTTTGGTGAGGAGTTGGAAAAAGACGTATTCGTACGAGCAATATGTGGCGGTAAACTCCGTCAAAAGCAAAGTGCTGATGGGTACGGCGGCGTTGCTGTACAAGATTGTCTTTTACAAGAT
This sequence comes from Patescibacteria group bacterium AH-259-L07, assembly GCA_027718005.1. GTDB lineage: Bacteria > Patescibacteriota > Patescibacteriia > UBA2591 > UBA6264 > JALLOO01. Next base: position 14,612 of record JALLOP010000006.1, read on the forward strand.
CAACCAATAACGGTGATGTATGGTCATCTGAAACTCGCCAGTATCATTTCTAAAATTGATTCATACATCGCACCAGGGAGCGAGATTGGTATACTGGGCGCACATCAAAGTTTAGAAACTGATGGTGGGCGGAAACACCTCCATCTGGGCATCCACAAAGGAACCACTGTAGATATTCGTGGCTATGTTGAGAATGAATCAGAACTTACAAATTGGCTGGACCCTCGTGCGCTTCTTTCTTCTTGAAATGAAGTGCTAATGAGTTAATACAAAAGCGTTGTCTGGTTGGTAAGGGACAATTTTATTTATTCATGCCAGCCTTGGGCTTCAAGAATTTTGCGTAAAGCTGGGTCATCTAAAGAAATCGGTGGGAGGTAAACACCAATGAGTTCTCGATCCCAGATAGCACCGGTTTTTTTCTTTTGATAAGGAGTGGTGAAACGGTATTTATAAAGTAAGGCACGAATATGGTGAGGCGGTTGATCTGAAAAAGGGTTATGGCGCATAAGAGAAAGGGTGGCTTTATCATTTTTAAGAAGTTTTGCCATAAAGTTTATAAACCACGAGTCATAGCCATACGGAAGAGAAACCCCTTCTGAGGTAATGGTTGCCCGAAAAGGCAAAAACCACATAAGCCAATCAAGTCGTAAATGATACGGAGCAATTTGCGGCGGCGTGCGCTTAAGATCCCCTGGCTTGCCAATAAATTCATATTCATGCCAGGTAGTTTCAGGAGTAATGGTTTGTTCGTTTGTTCCTTCAACAATTACTTCGTAGCGAGGTCTGGTAATAGAACCAAACGCGCCATACGTTCCTACCAGATGCAAAGGATTATACGAGGTGTTCATTATTTGACGGCGAGACAGCATATTTCGTATGGGATAGTAACTTAAAAAGGCAGTAATAACCGTAACGACAATGATAAAGTAGACAAAAACAGGCGCAGGAGCAGAGAGCAGTCCTGGTTTAAAGTGAAACAGCGCTCGAAGTTGTGCGCCGGAAAAGGTCGGGATGGCAAGCACCATAGTGAGAAGCCCAAGCCAGGAAAAGTTCCCGCTTATAAATAACCATCCATGAAAGAGTAACGTGAGGCCTCCTGCAATTGCGGCAAATGGTTGAGGTGCAAAGTAGAAAAAGGGAACTATTAGTTCAACAAAATGATTAAACCCAACGCCGAATTGGTGAATCCATTTTGGCAGCCAGTGAAAATACCAACTTAAAGGGTTAGGTATAGGCTGGGTTTCATAATGGTAGAAAAGGCAGGTAAAATTGCGCCAGCATTCATCGCCCCGGAGTTTAATAAGTCCTGCGCCAAACATGGTCCGGAAAAGGAGCCATCTGAAAAGTAAAATAACTAGAAACGAAGGATTAGTTGTTACTGATCCAAGAAAAATAGCAAAAAATCCTGCTTCCAGCAGCATAGATTCCCATCCAAACGCAAAGAAACGTTGACCAACATTTACAAAAGAAAGGTATAAAATCCAAAGAAGAGACCAGGTGATTACTGAAACGCCAATACCAAATCGTTCAGAAAATCCTAAAAGGGCAAAAAGGGCCAGTCCTACTCCAAGCCATCCAAAAATGGTAAAAGCGACATTGCTCGTCAGCCACTGAAAAATGCTCGGGGCATTTCTAAAGCTGATATGTTGGATAAATTGAGGGACTGGGAGAATTCCTTTTTCTCCGACAAGAGGTTTGAATTGGTGCACAATTGCAATAAAGGCAATAAGATATATCAGCGCAAGCGCTCGCTGAAGTATAATTTTGGTAAGCCAATAACCAGTTATTTCCATAACACATTATGTGAATATAAGTTATCTTTGGTGGACCTGCCGAGAATCGAACTCGGAATTTATCCATGCGAAGGATACGGTATACCATTTACCTACAGGCCCTTTTTATTTAGATATTTTCAAAATAGATTTTAAAGCGGTCGGGAGTTTATTTATGCCATCATCACCACTGAAATGTCTCATGTTACGTTCTATAATTATTTCAGCATTTAGTTGTTCTTTCTACTTTATAGTACCTTTTTAAATGATTTTGTAAATAAAAAAATCAGGATCCGTTAGTAACTAACGGATCCTAGATTTGGGAATAGGTTTAGGAAAAGAGCTCTTTTACTTTGTCCACTTCTGATAGGTCTGCACGAGCTGATTCAAGGGCTGATTGTAGATTGCCAAGCGTTTGCCGGGGTAGATGCTAATTCTTGATTGAACTGTGCTGTAGCCCTATCTATTTTTCCCTTCTGTTTTTGCTTAAATGCCTCTTTAGCATCTTTGGAGCGTCCGAGGATATTCTCGTTTCGGGTAGATGCATGGCCATTTATTCTGTTTATTTTTTTTTGGAGTTTGCCAGTCCGATATTCAGCGTTATCATCAACAAGTTTTTTCTGTGCTACCGCAGTATTTTCCAGTCTTTCTTTTTCATCGGCTGTTTCGTCGTTAATATCCTTGATCGCTGCAGTAGTTTCATTTGGAATTTTTTCCAGTCTGGCAGTGGCCGATGCAGCTCCTTGTTCAGCAGTTTGGATAGCATCTTGTAGGCCGGTTTGTTTGGCTTCAAGGTCAGAGACTATTGTGACGTCGACCCCTGTCCTTTCAAGAAAATTTACCCCGACTGTTGTTTCTCTTGGGGTGAGCTCCGGATCGTTTCGCACCATATCAATGGCATCATCTCCACCGAACGTCATGCCAAGCAGCTTTTTAAGAAAGGATAACATGTTGTTCCCTCCTTTTTAAGGTTCATAACTTTTTATCAACCAAATGGTTGATAAACTCCTGCGAGGCGTCATGCCTCACGACAATAATAAGAATAACATATTTTAAAAATTTTGTCAACCCCATTTATCCACAATGTCAAGGCAATTTAGAAATGTCCCATTTATCCACAACTTGACGAAAGATAAAAATTCTTTATTATGAACGAAGTGAGTAACAAGGTTCTGACGAGCGGAGCGAGGAGGGTTCTTAATTGAAAATCAAGGTTCTGACGAGCGGAGCGAGGAGGGTTCTTATAATCTCATAATATGAAATACTTTATTAAAACATTTGGGTGTCAGCAAAATACTGCTGATTCAGAGCGCATTGCATCATACTATCAAGCGCGGGGTTATACACCGGCAAACAATTATGAAGATTCTGATGTGGTGGTAATTAATACGTGTGTGGTGCGCCAGCAGGCAGAAGATCGGGTCTATGGTTTGGCCAAAAATTTACAGCCATTAAAAGATAAAAATCCTGACTTTAAAATTGTGGTAACCGGGTGTTTAGTGGGCGCAGCAGCACGCGAGCCAACCGGCAAATTAGTGCGGCAAATGAAACAACGACTTCCCAATGTGGATGAATTTTTGCCTATTGAAGAAGTTGGTTTTGAGTATCAAGCGATTCGCGACGATAAAGAGCATGGTTGGGTTCCCATATCTTCTGGATGTAATAATTTTTGCACGTTCTGCATTGTACCGTTTTCTCGCGGCAGAGAAATTTCCCGGCCGTTTGATGAAATTATTGATGAAGTTAAACATTTAGTGCAAGTTGGATATAGCAAACTTACTTTACTTGGGCAAAATGTTAATTCGTATGGCGCGGATTTAGTTAAGAGACATGAAGATAAACAAGCTAAATATTATGAGCTCCCTGATGGCAGAAAAGTAAAACCAGTGATAGTAAAACATCTTGGTCGGTATCGGATACCAACACTGTTCCCGTATCTTTTAGAAACTATAGCGAAAATAAAACAATTTAAAAAAATATCATTTATTTCTTCCAATCCATGGGATTTTTCTGACGAGTTAATTAATGTCATTGCAAAACATGACAATATTGATAGGGTTCTTCACTTGCCGGTACAAGCAGGAGATGACAAAGTATTAAAAAGAATGAATCGGTGGTACACACGTGAAGAGTATATGAATTTAGTTAAAAAAATTAGAGATAAAGTAAACGGCGTTTCATTTACCACTGATATTATTGTTGGGTTTCCGGGAGAAACAGATAAGGCATTTCAAAACACGATTGATTTAGCAAAGAAAGTTACATTTGAACGAGCATTTATTGCATGCTACTCTCCGCGGCCCGGGACCGTTGCCGCACAGTCACCACAATTCAAAGATGATGTCCCGCATAAAATAAAAAAACAGCGTTTTCACACGCTTGATAAACTGATTAACTACAAATACCGAAAAGACGTATAGATTTTAAATAAAGAGAATTACCTTTGGCGGCAATTTTTTATTTTCAAGATTTTTTATGAGCTCTTTTGCGGTCTTGAAGAGCGGAGAAACCCTTGCTTCTTGTATATCTTTTTCTGCTTGTTTTTCTCCTTTTTGCCATTCTTTAAACCAAAACCAGGCTTGATCCGCATCAATAAGTTTTCGTGGTTTTAAAATAATTTTTGAATCTTTTATTTCTGCTTCCATAAAATCGCCTTTTTTGTATGAATATATTATAGAGGGGACTATATATTTTGTCATTAGCTGTTTATGGAAAACAAATAGAATGGGTTGTGCGACCCATTCTATTGGTTTTATTTTTTTATTCTACTACTTCGGCTTGAATTTCTTTAATAGTTTTATCAGCAGGTATGCTTAATTCTTTAGCACGTTTCAACTTTTTTTCTTTCCATGTTTTATACTCTGAAGGAGATAGTACATCGGGGCTTGCATAATGTTCCATGCCGAGCCCCATACATCCTAAGAATTCTGGGATGTAGGCATATCCACACGGACAGCGGTAGACCGGTGTAGGGCCTACATAAAGTCCTGCGATACCGCTTTCGATTTCAATAGTTCGGCCACACTGACAACAGATATTTTTCATGATATTCTTCCCTCCTTGTAATTGAGCGATTCACTACGAGAGCCTCGCAGCAAGGGTTAGGTTATCGGTTACCCCGATATTAACATTATAATTTTAACATATTTTACTAAAAAGTCAAGAGCAGATTTCCACTCTACATTTTCCCTAACGCCTGTTTAAGGTCGTTGATAATATCGTCTGAATCTTCAATACCAACTGATAATCGTACTAATCCATCAGTTAGCAGCGCGGCGGGCCTTCGCCTCGCCGAAGTGGCTTCGGCCACGCAGGCGGGGCTATTTTTTTCGGTGTTTGAGTTCTTGAATGATGTCGTTGAGAGAAATCTTTTTTTGAACGAGCAATATGAACAAATGATACAACAAGTCGCAGCTTTCTTCGATAAGCCGTGTTTTTGATTCTTTTTTTGCAGCTTGAACCACTTCACCTGATTCTTCCTCAACTTTTTCTAAAATTTTTTTTAATCCCTGATTGAAAAGAGAGGCAGTGTAAGAATTTTTTGGCAAATCTTTTTTTCTATCAACTATCAAATCATAAAGCTGCTGCAAGAATTCAAGTCCGCCTTGCTTCTCGATTTCAAAACAAGAATATGTGCCGGTGTGGCACGTTGGCCCTTGCGGCTTTGCCAAGATCAAAAGCGTGTCATTATCACAATCTGTAATAATGGAGAGAACCTCAAGCGTATTGCCAGAGGTTTCTCCTTTTTCCCAGAGTTTCTGCTTTGTCCTACTCCAAAACGTCACCTTTTTATTCTTGATCGTTTTATTTAGTGCTTCTTTATCCATAAATCCTAACATAAGCACGGCTTTTGTTTCGGCGTCTTGGACAATCGCAGGAATAATTCCGTCCAACTTCTCAAAATCTAATTGTTCAATATCAAGTTTTTTCATACCCGTATAGGTACATTATTCTTGGATAAAAACTTTTTGAGTTCCATAATACTTACTTCTTGATAGTGAAATATACTTGCCCCAAGAGCAGCGTCTACATTTGTATTTTGAAAGACGTCCAGAAAATCTTGCACCGAGCCTGCGCCGCTTGAAGCAATAACCGGAATATTTACGCTTTTGCTAATTCTTTTTAATAACTCCAGATCAAAACCTTTTTTCGTTCCATCGCGATCCAAGCTATTCAACAGAAGTTCACCGGCACCAAATTGCTCCATTTGTTTGGAGAATTCTATGGTGTCAATATCTGTTTCTTCTGTCCCGCCTTTTATGTAAATTCTCCAGCCATTATTTTGCCTTTTTGCGTCAACCGAAATAACGATACATTGGGATCCAAAATATTCTACCGCCTCTTTAACAAAGTTAGAATTTTTCACTGCCGCGGATCCAATGGAAATTTTATCTGCACCAGCATTTAAAAGTTTTGTTATATCTTCAATAGATGAGATACCGCCGCCAACAGTGAAAGGTATGTTTATTTCTTTGGCAATTTTTAAGACCAATTTGCAGAATGTTTTACGATTTTCTAATGTTGCAGCAATATCCAGAAAAACAAGCTCGTCAGCTCCTAACTCGCAGTATCGTTTCCCTAGCTCAATAGGATCACCGGCGTCGCGCAGGTCGCTAAAATGTGTGCCTTTTACAACTCGCCCATTTTTTACATCAAGGCAAGGAATGATTCTTTTTGTAAGATTGTTTCTATATGCGACTCTTTTTTGCGCTTTTTGCAGGTCTATTTTTCCTTCATACATCGCTTTTCCAATTATCACGCCAAAAGCGCCAAGTTTATTGAACTCTTGTACATCGGATAAAGATGATACACCACCAGCCGCAACGGTCTCAAAGCCCTTATTGATAAACTGTTTTGTCAAATCAAAATTCGGCCCCTTAAGTAGTCCGTCTTTTGCGGTGTCGGTCACTATAACAGATGCAATCCCCACTCTTTTGAGAATGGTGATAATATCTGAAACAGTTTTGGTGCTTTCCCCCAGCCAGCCGCGAGTGGCAACTTTTCCGTCTTTAACATCCACAGAAACTGTTATCCGAGAGTTTCCAAAATCCTCAAACAAACATTCAAGTAATTTCGGTTTCTCTATGGCAATGGTGCTTACAATAATTTTCTCAACGCCGTTTTCAAGATACTTTTTTGCAGAATCGTACGAGCGGATACCGCCGCCAACGTGAAGGGGAATACTCACTGATTTTGCAATAGCAAAAACCATTTCCGAATTTATCGGAAAACCTAATCGTGCGCCGTCCAAATCAACTATGTGTAGGAATTGCGCTCCCTGTTTTTCAAAATCTCTTGCAACATCAACAGGATTGTTGCTGTACGTGATTGAATCCGCAAAATCTCCTTGCGCTAGACGCACGCACTTGCCATCAAGAATGTCAATTGCTGGTATTACAAACATAGTTCACAAAAGTTATTAAGTAAGCGTAAACCCTGCGCACCCGATTTTTCTGGGTGAAACTGGACTGCAAAAAAATTATCTTTTTGCATAATTGATGGGAAATCAAAACCATAACTTGTTTTTCCGACAATGTGAGCTTCCAAAGCGTCAACCCCGTTAGAAGTCCGCTCTTTATTAAGAGCGGCAGAAACCAGAGGTTTCTTACTTCTAACGGGGTCAACGTAATATGAGTGCACAAAATAAAAGTATGATCCATCTGGGATGCCAGCAATTAATGGCGACTCCTGTGTTAATTCGACTTTATTCCAACCAAGGTGTGGGGTTTTCAATGTCGGTGGGAATTTGCGACATGCGCCCTGAAAAATCCCAAGGCATTTTGTCTGATCTTCTTCAGAATAGCTGCCAAGCAATTGCATTCCTAAACAAATACCGAGAAACGGTTTTGTAATTTTAGGGATCACTTTATCAATGCCGGTTTTTCTTAAATTCGGCATCGCGGCACCGGCCCTGCCTTGGCCCGGGAAAATTACACCGTCAGCAGATAAAATTTTTTTCAGATCAGAGGTAACAACGCACGCCCTCCCCAGTCGTTCCAGAGCGTTTTTCACAGACGCAATATTGCCTGCTTTGTAATCAATAATAGCAATCATAGTTTTCCTTTGGTAGATGGTAGTAAATTTTTAGCCCGCCTGCGTGGCCGAAGCCACTTCGGCGAGGCGAAGGCCCGCTTATCGCGGCTTACCGCAAATCTCAAGGCTCTTGCAAATGCCTTAAACATACTTTCCGCAATGTGGTGCTCGTTCCTGCCATATTTTACGTTGATGTGGATATTTGCTTGGAGATTGTCGGCCACTGCCTTGAAGAAATCCTCAAAAAGCTCGGTCGGCATATCTCCGATTTTTTCCCGCTTAAAGGAAGCATTCCAAATAAGATAGGACCTTCCGCCTAAATCAATTGCGACTTCAGCCAAAGCTTCATCCATAGGCAGCAAAAATCCATATCGCTCAATGCCATATTTATCGCCAAGAGCTTTGCGCAGCGCTTCGCCTAAACAAATTCCAATATCCTCAACTGAGTGGTGCTCATCTACTTTCAAATCACCTTTAGCTTTTATAGTGAGATCTATTAACGAATGCTTGGAAAAAAGCTCCAGCATGTGATTCAAAAAACCAATACCAGTATCCACGTGATATTTGCCCGTACCGTCAAGATTGACGGTAACGGTAATATCAGTTTCCGTTGTTTTGCGCCTGATTGTTGATAATCTTGTCTTCATGTGTTGGTTAAAAATGATTTAATCGCCTCGTGGAAATTGCCGTTTGTTTTCATCGGGATAAACGTAATACCGATATTTTCCGCAAATTGACGATCACTATCTCTATCTCCGCAAACGAAAGATAATTTTTTATATCTGTTTACGTTCCGCAAAAATTTATCCACCAGTCCTGTTTTTGGTTTCCGGCAATTACATCCATCATTTGGTACGTGAGGACAAATGAATATTTGGTCAAAAGTTATTCCTTGACTTCGAAAAATTCTCAGCATTTTTTCTTGCGGAGCTTCAAAACTCTTTTGGGGGAATGAGGAAGTTCCTAAACCGTCTTGATTGGAAATCATAATCAGTGCGTAACCTCTTTTTTTCAATTCTTGTAATCCGGCAATTACACCATTAAGGATTTTCAGCTTCTTTAAGCTATCAATTTGATAGGTGTCTTGGGGTTCATAGATGAGAGTACCATCGCGATCAAGAAATGCGTATTTTTGCTTTGTGTTTCTTAGTATTGCCTTTTTATATATTCTAATAAACTTTTCCATTTGCGCCACTGTTCCGATGCTCACTCGCAAGGTGTTTTCAATATTCTGCTTATTTTGCGATCGCACCAGTGCGCCGCCTAAGCCAAGCAATTTCATCACATTTTTAGGATTATCTGGCCGAAATAAAATAAAGTTTGCGCTGGATTGAAAATAAGGGATGCTAAAATCATCAAAAAATTTTTCTACCAATGGTTTGGCTTTTTTTATAACTTCATTAACGTAGCACTCCATACTTTTTCTATCTTCAAGTGCCGCGCATGCTGAATAGTAGGCAGCCATATTTACGTCATAAGGTCCACGAACTTTTAGCATTTCAGCAATGTATTCCGTTCTGGCAATAACGTATCCAATCCTCAGAGATGCGAGGCCAAATGCCTTTGAAAACGTTCTCGTAATGATGATGTTTGGATATTTTTTGATGAGAGGTACAGCGGTAATTTTTGAAAATTCAAAATACGCCTCGTCAACATATACGATTGCGCTCTTTGCTTTCTGTACTATTTTTTCAATATTGGCGGTCGAAACAGCCGTACCTGTTGGACTGTTTGGATTGCACACGACAATCAGCTTAGTTTGCTCGTCAAGACTACGCAACACTTCCTCAAAGGGAAATGCGAGATCATCTTTTTTGTAAAGCGGACAAATAATTTCATTGCCGATAACGTGGGCGCACTGATAAAACATGGCGAAACTGGGGCTGGGAATAATGACTGTATCTCCCTTTTCAGCGAAAGTTCTAAAAATAATATCAATACCTTGGTCAGAACCGTTGGTAATCATTACTTGGTTGACCATCACACCAGCATAGTCCGCAATTCTTTTCTCTAAATCAAAATACTCGGGGTACACCTGTAGTTTTTGACTTCTTACAAATTTTTCCAGAGCGCGGACGATTTTGCTTTGCATTGGTTTCGTTTTCTCATTGAAATCCAAAAGCATACCGCCATACGCCGACCTGCCGTCAAGTGGCGGTTTATATGGTTGCATTCTTTGGATTCTTTTTAATGCTAAATTTCTCATAAGAATAGTTGTTATTTGTAGCGTAACTGCATTGCCTTTTTGTGCCCCTCAAGCGATTCTTGGGAAGCCAAAGTTGATACAATAGGGCCTAGATTTTTCGCGCCCTGTTTCGTAATTTTCTGAAAGGTTACTTGTTTTTGAAAACTACTCACAGAAACGCCGCCGGATACTCGGGCATAGCCATACGTCGGCAATGAGTGATTGGTGCCGCTTGCGTAATCACCAGCTGATTCACAAGAATACGGTCCTAAAAATACAGAACCAGCGTTTATAACTTCTGGAACATACTTGGTCGCATTTTTAACGTTCAGTATAAGGTGTTCAGGCGCATACATATTAGAGAAAGCAATTGCCTCATCAATAGAATCAACAACGACCACAAAACTATTATCGAGAGATTTTCGCGCAATCTCTTTTCGCGGTAGAGTTTGCAACTGCTGTTTCACTTCATCTAAAACTTCGTCCGTTTTCTTATCGCAAGAAACAAAAATTGCCTGCGAATACTTACCGTGTTCTGCCTGTGATAAAAGATCGCTTGCCACAAAATCAGCTCGCGCTTTCTCATCGGCAATAACCAACACCTCTGTTGGACCTGCGGGTATATCAATAGCCGCCCCTTCGGGGTTAATAGAAACAAGCATTTTTGCCGCAGTCACATATTGATTGCCGGGGCCAAAAATCTTGTAAACTTTGGGTACGGTTTCTGTCCCAAACGCAAGCGCCGCGATAGCCTGTGCGCCGCCAATTTTGAAGATTTGCGTAATTCCACATAGCTTGGCGGCAAATAAAATAACATCGGCCACATTTCTGTCTTTCGATGGCGGTGTAACAAGCACAATTTTCCTAGAACCAGCAAGTTTTGCCGGAATTGCGAGCATGAGAACCGTTGAAGGCAATGGCGCTGTCCCGCCCGGGATGTATAATCCAACTTTTTCAATCGGTCTTGCCTCTCTAAAACAGGTAATTCCGGCCATTGTTTTTACTTCTTTTCGTTTAACCATCTGTGCCTTGTGAAATTTTTCTATATTACGCGCCGCTTTTCCAAAAGCGCTTTGAATATTTTTTGGTACACACTCACCGGCACGTTCAATTTCTTTTTGAGTTACCGCAAAAGAAGAAAGACTCGCATTATCAAATTTTTCCGTAAACTCTCGGATAGCCTCATCGCCTCTCGTTTTGACCTCACGCAGGACATTTTCAACGATTGGCAAAACATCATCAAAACGAATAGCCTTCCTCTTACAAAGGTTTTGTAATGAGGCGTTATTAAGTTGTTTAAAGTAATATTTTTTCATAGAGGTGGCGTTAGAAACTTAATCTTGGAGCCACTTTTTTGTATGCTTTCAAATGATGACTCTATAAATACGGCCGTAGAATTAAATAATGTTTCTATCGGCTTCAAACCATTTTCTTTCAGCGTATTTCCGGTTTGCGTAAGATCGCAAATTGCATCGGCAAGCCCCAAAGCAGGCGCAACTTCAACAGAACCTTTTATTTCAATGATAACCGCATTGATTTTTTGTTTTTGCAAAAATTTACGCAGGCTATTTGGATAAGATGTCGCTATGCGTTCTCCTTCAAGAGCTTGCGTTGTTTGGATAGGAGAAACGACAGGTACGGCAATAACCAAGTTACACTTCCCAAAGTCAAATTTTTTAACTTCTTTTACCTTGAAATTATTCTCATACAGCACATTCTCTCCAACAATAGCAAAGTCAGCCGCTCCGCTCTGGACGTACTCTGGCATATCACTGTGTCGCACATACAAAATTTCGACACCAGCGTTTTTACAGGGAACAACAAGTGTTCTTCCGTTTTCTTTAGGAAATTGCAGACCCAAAGATTCAAGGTATTCAAGGCTCGGTATCTTAAGCCGCCCTTGTTTTTGGACTGCGATTCTAATGTTATTGCGTTTCATAGTAGTTGGATAAATAAGAAACTAATTGATTTAAAGATATGGTTTTTTGTTTGCCGCTTTGCATGCGTTTGATTGTAATTTCGCCTTTTTCCCGTTCTTCCGGTCCTCTAATGAGGACAAAGGGGATTTGTTTTTTATCTGCAAACTTGAATTGTTTTGATAGTTTTTTCGACTCAAAGTAAATCTCCGCTGCTATACCAGCCTCAATGAGTTTGCTATACGTTTGCAGGGCATCCTTGATTGAATTTTCATCAAAAATAGTCACGAGAGCTTGCGAAGGTGCATTGTTACTGCGAAAAAGTTTAAGTTTTTCGAGCAACAACATGATTCTTTCAAAACCGAACGCAACGCCGACTCCAGAAAAATCTTTGTCGGAAAAGAGACCGCAGAGATTATCGTAACGTCCACCTGCACAGATTGAGCCGAAGTCAGCATCTTCGCTAACCACTTCGAAAGTAAGGCCGGTATAGTAATCAAGCCCCCTTGCAAGCGTCGGATCAATCTGGAGATTCTTTTCTGGAATTTCAAGATCGGCACAATAAGATAAAAATTCTTCTAGTTCGGAGATGTCGTAACGCTCAAGTTTTTTGAGCGTGTTTTTGTTCGTATCATCTGGCGTAAGCGTTTCGATTATCTTCTGAGCATTGTTTATCCCCATCTTTTGTAATTCGGAGACAACTGCTTCCTCGCCAATTTTGGTAATTTTGTCGATAATGCGGATGATGGATGTTATCTCGCTTTGATTGACACCATAAAATCGCAATATCGCATTCATCAGCCGTCTTGAATTTACTTTGATCATAATATTGGGAATCTCCAGCTTCTCAAATACTATGGCAATCATTTTGACAATTTCCGCTTCACAGATCAGACTTTTTGATCCAATGATGTCAATATCGCATTGATAAAATTCTCGTAAGCGACCTCTTTGCGGTTTTTCTGCTCTCCAAACACGCTGAATTTGATAGCGCTTGAAAGGAAAAGGCAAGTCTTGATAATTCGCCGCGACAAAACGGGCGAATGGCACGGTCAAATCATACGGTAAAGCAATGAGTCTCCCGCCGCGATCTTTAAATGAATAAGTGAGTCGATCTCCTTCTTCGCCGTATTTGCCTAAAATGGTTTCAGCCGGGCAGATAATGGGCGTCTCAATCGGGGAATACCCGAACTTTTCGAAAGTCTTACGGATAATTTCTATTACAACATTGCGCCGCATCATCTCCTGCGGAAGAAAATCGCGAGTCCCTTTAAGAATTGTTGCTTGAATCTTTTTCATACCAGTGATTATTAGATTGATAAAATAAAAAATCCGTTCTTTTGAACGGGTGGCTAAACTCAAGTGCTTGATTGTGTTATTTCATGCGGTCAAGCACAAGCTCATAGCCACCCATCCCATGATGAAGCCAATGTGCCACACGGGTGACAGTGGTAGTGCTTGAGCCAGTCTTTTCGCTAATTTCTCGATACGGAATGTTATTTTTTACCATTTTGGCAATCTGAAAACGCTCTATCATTGCCTCAATTTCAGATAGAGTACATAAATCTCTCAAGAATGCTTTGCATTCTTTGGCCGATTTGAGCGATAAAATCGCTTCAAAAAGTTCGTTTGCTTGTTTTGTCGTTATCTGTTTTTTCATAGCATTGTTTTACTGTATTAACACAGTAGCACAAGTATACCAAATCTGTCAATAGATTGTCAAGAGGTAATATAACTAAAATGGAACAGTGGTAAGCGATTTTTTGGCTAATTTAAGAGGAAAATTAGCACTTTGCTGTAGGGAAATTAGCTGTGGAAAAGTTTTCCATAAATGCACCTGTTTTTTCTTTAATGGCATTACGGCAACCCGTAAGTAGGAAATCGGCGATTGAAACCGCTTAGGGCGTGAAAATCGAAAGGCAAATTCTTTAATCATATCAGGCACTTTCTCTTTTTGCCGGAAAAAATAGCCCCGCCGTGCTGATGACAATTTCAAGTTTTTCTTTGCTTTGCCACACGAAGCTTTAGCGTAGTATGGGGCGGCAAATTCTTTTACTTAATTTTCAATGCGCCTATTATCAAGAATAAAGGTATTTCTTTACCAGCAAACTCTTTCATTTTCTTTTCTCTCAGCGTTTCATGTTTAGACCGGCGGAATTTTACATCGCCATGTTCTTTGTTTGCTTTTGCAACAGGTTTCTTGGTGGCAATTTCTTTAAAATCACTAATAAGGAAATTGGCACTTCTTAAATATCTAAGATATGTTTCAACTGAACGATGGTACTGTGTGGATTTAACTCCGCTTGCCCATAAAGTATGTTTTTCTGCGGTAGAAGATAAATATTTGTTGATTGCTCGTGCAAAATATTTTTTACCACCTTCTTTGATAATTACCCATTGTTGTCGAGAATCACAAAAGACCGGATGGGTAATAGAAAAAATAAAACGGTTGCCCCTTTTCAAAACGCGTGACATCTCTTTGATGGCGCTCTCAGTATCTGCAATGTCCATTAAACTCATATTAGATATTCCAATATCAAAAGATTTGCTCTTGAGGTCGCGCAAATTAGCTGCATCTCTTATCAAGTATTTTATACCCAACGGTTTATGTTCCTCTTTTGCAATAGCGAAAGTCAATAGTTTACTGGAAAGATCAATTGCAGTGACATCAGCACCTCTTTTCGCAAGGAGCCTCGCAAAATATCCATTGCCGCAACCAATTTCTATTATTTTCTTATTTTTAACACTTCCTAAGATGTTAAAAATAACTGGGTCAATGTCGTTTTGCTGGTGCCATACCCCAGCGTCTCCTGCTTCGGTATCCCACCATTCTGCAACTTTATCCCACTCGGCCTTTGGTAGTTTTTTTGCCATAAAAA
>JALLOP010000060.1 GCA_027718005.1 Patescibacteria group bacterium AH-259-L07
TCAGTACAATATAGCTGACCATGATAGCACCTCCAATATCTGGATCTATACTAACATGCCCAAAACCAAACAAATATACTGACGCAATAAATCCTACACAGCCGACCAATGCCCCAATGACACAGAGTATAATCAACTTTATCTCTCTCATCTCTCTCCTCCTCTTTTGAATGTAAATGAAAAGAACACTTTTAATTATAACGCCATCTATATTTCTGTCAAGAGCAAGAGCACAATTATAAAATTTTATTCCACGGTTACGCTTTTGGCCAAATTGCGTGGTTTGTCCACGTCGCAACCGCGAAGAACAGCTATGTAATATGCTAAAAGTTGGAGTGGGATAACATTCAACAACGGTGTTAAGTATCCATTGGTCTTAGGAACATATATCACCTCAGTGGCTAAATCTTTAATGCTTGTATTCCCTTCGGTAGCAATGGCAATAATATTGCCACTTCTGGCTTTAACCTCTTCAATATTAGAAACTACTTTTTGATAAATTACGTCCTCTGTATCAGTAGCAATTACTACCACGGGCATATTTTCATCAATTAAGGCGATGGGGCCATGTTTCATTTCAGCTGCTGGATATCCTTCTGCATGAATATATGAAATTTCTTTTAATTTTAATGCTCCCTCTAATGCGGTAGGGAAATTAAAGCCTCTGCCAAGATATAAAAAGTTATTAAACTTATAATACTTTTGTGCAAGATCTCTAATTTTTTCATTTTGATCTAAAATCTCTTGGATTTGAAATGGAATTTTTACCAATGCGGCAATACGAGATCGTACTTCTTTGGACGCTACTTTTCCTCTGCGCATCCCTAATAAAATTGCTAATTGAGACAAGACCGTCACTTGTGAGGTAAAAGCTTTTGTTGAAGCAACACCAATCTCGGGTCCGGCATGCAAATACACTCCCGCATCAGTTTCGCGCGCAATAGATGAACCAACCACATTAACAATGCCAAATACCTTGGCTCCGCCTTTTTTAATTTTATGCAATGACTCCAACGTATCTGCGGTTTCACCTGATTGAGAAATAACAAAATATGCTGTTCTTTTATCAATCGGTGTTGATTTGTATCGAAACTCAGATGCATATTCAGCTTCTGCCGGAATGCCAGCGACATGTTCAAATAAATATTCGCCAATTAAGCCAGCATGCCATGAGGTGCCGCATGCTAAAAATACTACACGATCAATATTGGTTAATAAATCAAGCCAATCCTGTAAACCACCGAGTTGTATTCGATTTTCATCAACGAGGGCACGGCCACGAATGGCATTTTCAATGGTTTGGGGTTGCTCAAAAATCTCTTTTAACATAAAGTGGTCAAAGCCTGCTTTTTCAATTTGCTCGAGGTCCCACTTAATCTCTTGGGCTTGCTTCTTAACCTCTGCATTGTCAAGTGTGGTAATTTTCATACCATCTCGCGTTAACGTTGCTATCTCTCCGTCATCTAAATAAATCACTTTTTTAGTATGCTCAATAATAGCGGTAGGATCAGAGGCAAGGATATACTCTCCGTCTTTGACAATACCTACAGCTAAAGGAGATCCTTTGCGCGCGCCAATTAAGGTATTAGGTTCATGTTTTGAAATAATGCCCAGTCCATAAGTTCCCTCAACTAATGATAATGCTTTCTGCACTGCTTTTAATAAATCGCCATTATTATGCTCTTCTATTAAGTGCGCTAATATTTCACTATCTGTCTCGCTTCTAAACGTATGTCCACGTTTACCCAGCCACTCCTTAAGCGTTACATAATTTTCAATAATACCGTTATGAACAAGAAAAATATTTTGTTTGCAATCCGGATGCGGATGCGCGTTTGCCTCGGTTGGCGGGCCGTGAGTGCTCCATCTACTATTCGACGATACTAAGCCATTAGCTATAAAGTTAGAATTGGGTGCTACCTCCAAATCATAAACCAATTTTGTGTCTGACTTAATCCTTTTAATGTTTAAAATCTTCTGAGGGTTAACACTATCCTCAAAGAATAAACATCTACGCTTTCCTCTTTGTAAAATAATGGTCTTAAGTTTTCTTGCCTTTTCTTTTGAAGAAAAACCTATATATTTAGAAAATCTCTTAAATGAGAAAAGATTGTTCAAGGAAATGTGATAAACATCGCTCCAGTTAGCTTCTGGCCTTTTGATTTGTTGGAATGATGGAACAATCCCTAATCTTAAAAATAATAATGGCAAAAGTCTGCCTATTGTTCTATCGGTTATTTTAAGCCCTAGTTGCTTTGATTGTTCTGCTACATATCCCTCAGCATCGTAAAGACCTCTTAAAAAGGCGGCTAATTCTTCTTTGGGCAACTGTCCGACTTCTTGTAAAAATTCTTGTTTTCTTAAAATAAAATTCTTTCTTAGCCACTTAGCTAAATAAAGACTGTTAACTTCTAATAAATATGCTCTTGTATCCTTTAGGGGAACAACTCTGCCTTTTACATTAAAAACTTTTTCTATTAAATCTCTGTATAAAAACAATAAATCTCGGTCCATATCCTTAAATCTAATAAACCTGGGTTGTACTGTGCCATCCCCAAATAAATAACCAATAATCTGCATTAAATCTTCTGAACTTTCTTCGGGTAGTGTTATAAATTTTCCATGAATCGTATTCACCGGCTCTATATCCTGGTCATTAACCTCCAAAGATAAAAAAGAGGCGAGTTTATCTAACTGATCTTCTCGAATATTACGATCATTATTAATAATATGGTCTAAATAAGAACTGGTAATTCCCGCCTCTTGAGCTACTCCCTGTTTAGTTAAAGCGTGGGAATTAACTGTTTGGCTTATCACATTATTAAATTCTGAACTTATTGAAAAATACCTTTTTACAAAGATTGACTTAAACTTTAATTTTCTGCCCTTAATATCTATTGATTGAGGAGCGATAAGCTTATCTTTTACAGTAATAGCTTTTGCTTTTTTCTTCACAACCTTTCCATTTGACCAAATAAACATATGATGCCCTCCTGTACATTCTATAGATGAAAATGAAGTACGTAAACGATAAAAATATCTTGGTGATTCATGTTTTGCTATCTTTATTTTTGACGGCTCTAAAGTAAGTGTTTTTGTATTTAATGATAAAACTTTATCTTGCTCCGTAAGCCGGGAAATCGGCTTTATTTTACCGTCGGCCAACTGTACAAAAGTATCAGGAGATAGACAATGGGCAGTCCCCAGATTTCCTTTTAATTCCATTTGGGATAGAACTTTTTCTTCCTCGTCTAATCTACCGGATTTTTTAAAGTAATCAATATCATTTTTCTCATTCATTACAGCAAAACCAAAACTATCGTATCCTCTATAAAGGAGACGCTTAAGGCCGTTGATTAAAATTGGGGTTGCATTTTTTTTGCCAATGTAGGCAACAATTCCACACATGCGAGTAAAATTAACTTGTTAATTTTTCGAGCACCCAGCCCTCTATGCTCATCACTACACTAAAAAGATTATAATAATTTAGAGCTGAATTACACATGATTATTAATCATAGTCATGTGCTTAGAGGGCTGGGTAATGTCAGCGCTTACGCTGCTTCCATTACTTTTTAAATTTAAGATACGACTCTATTATTTCGTCGAGGTCTCCATCAAGAATGGATTGGACCTCGTTGGTTTCATACTTGGTTCTCAGGTCTTTAACCATTTTATAGGGATGGAGTACATAGGAACGAATCTGGTTCCCCCATGATGCAGATTTAAATTCACCGCGCAACCTGTCTTTTTCTTCCTCTTTTTCTGCAGAATAAAAATGATACAATTTAGTTTTTAAAATACGCATTGCCTGTTCTTTATTTTGATGTTGAGATCTTTCAGATTGACATACTGCGGTAAGCTTTGTTGGCAAATGCATAATACGTACTGCTGACTCAGTTTTTTGCATATGCTGACCACCAGGACCAGATGATAAAAACGTATCAATACGCAAATCATCAGGATTAATTTCTACTTCTACATCTTCAATTTCTGGCAAAACCTCAACTAAGGCAAATGAGGTATGGCGCATACGCTCTGCATCAAAGGGTGAAATACGCACCAAGCGATGTACTCCTGCTTCTGATTTTAAAAGTCCATATGCAAATTCGCCTTCTATTGCAAGAGTGGTACTTTTAATGCCTGCCTCAGACCCTTTTGATTCATCAATAATATGAGCGCTCCACCCTTTCTTTTCAGCATAGCGTTGATACATGCGCACAAGCATCGCAGTCCAGTCCTGGGCATCAACACCACCAGCGCCAGCAAAAATAGACAGGTAGGCATTTTTTCTGTCGTGCTTTCCGCGCAAAAAAGTCAATTTCTCAAAATCATTGAGCTGTATTTCAATGTTATTAAATTGTGTTTCAATCTCCTCTCGCAAATTAACCTCTTTATCAACTTTATCTAATTCGGCTATCTCGAGCAGGTCAGTAATTGATTTCTCCATGGTCTCCCATTTCTTCACCTCATCGTTTAAGTGGGCGAGTTTGCGAGATTTTTTTTCAGCTTGTTCTTTATCTTGCCAAAAATCAGGCTCAGCCATTTCATACTCTAATTCTTTGATTTTTGTCTTTTTTGTATCAATGTCAAAGATAGTCTCCGACGTGTCGGAGCCTCACTTTAAAATCCTGTAACTCTGAAATGAGTTCTGTCATGTCCATGGTATAAAGATAACACTATATTTGATTTTGGCAAGCCCTATTAAAGAAACAATAAAGGCCTGACATAGCAGGCCTGGCTTTAACGGCGAAATAAAAACCTTATTTTTCCCTCCAATTCTGTTATAACACTCACTTATATCAACATAATAATAATAATAAGGGTAATAAAATAATAAGAAGGGCCCGCCTTAGCGGACCCAATACTACGTTTGCAATGCCTTGCAACCGGGAAGGACAGCCTCCCAACAGTAGTAGTTAATATAGATTATAACATATGTATTAAAAAAGTCAACACGCTTACTGTGGATAACTTTTTATCCCCTAATCGACTCCAAAAGAGCCCTCACGGGCTCCTTTTGTTTATTGTCTATATCATCCAGTGCTTTTTCTTTTTGTCTTTTTGGTATCAATGTCAAAGATAGTCTCCGACGTGTCGGAGCCTCGTTTTAAAATCTTTTAATTCAGATACCAATTCTTGCATATCCATAGTAATAACTATATCATCTTTTATAATTCTATCAAGGGTTACAATAAAACAATACAGGACCGTGTTAAACGGTCCTAGTACTAGTGGATCTGTAATAGGGTTCCTCCAAGGAACTATTATAAATATAGCATATGTATTAAAAAAGTCAAGAGCTTTGCTGTGGATAACTAATAAAGGGCCGTGCTGAGCGGCCCTGTATTTAATCCCTCAATAACGTCCTCCAAAGGACTATTATAAATATAGCATATCAATCAAAAAAGTCAATAGCGATAACTGTGGATAACTAAAAGCCTGCCGCTTTGGCAGACCTTAGACAATAAGAGATTATAAGCGAACTATCTGATGGATAATTGCCCGATACGCTCCAAGACCTTCAGGATTTGCTCTAATGAACGCCTCACACTTAACTTTCTCACAAATTTCCGCAATCTTGTTATGGTCTACTAACTCTTTTAAAAATTCATATGATGCTTTTATACAATCATTGTAATATACGTGCACTACAATAAGTAGTCGCTCCTCCATGCTATCCTCCTTTTTATATTTAAAAAAATTACTTTTTCTATTATAACACTCACTTATAATCTGTCAACAAAAAAAGGCCCAGCGGCAAAATAATGCCTCACCGGACCAACTACTACGATTGCAAGAGGCTATGCCTTGCAACCGAGGAGGAAACTGCCCCTACAGTTATAAGCTATCTATTTATAGAATAGCACATCTATTAAAAAAGTCAACAGATACTGATACCTCATTGACAAAATTATGAATACATCTTATAGTATAGCGGTACAAAGTTGTTCTTTAAGTTCCTAACGAGGAGGGACACAGATGAAGAGATTTATTGGACTATCCATGGCTTTTCTGATTTTAGCAAGCATGGGCGTTGGACAAACAACTAAACCAGAAATATGGAAGGTACAGATACTGAATGATAGCACCTTTATAGTAAAAACTCAAAGTGCGACAACTTTCTCGTACGGAGAGCTTGTTTTTTTCCACACTGTTAACGGACTGTCAGCACACAGCGCGCTGAGCTCAAGAAAAGATATCGGAACTGAAGTTATGGCTGGTTTAGGCTTCTTGCTATACGGCAGCGGATTCCTGATTGAAACTATCGATCTATTTTGGGATATCGTAACAGGAGAAAAAATAACCAAGAAGGGATGGCGTGAGAAATTTATTACACTTGCCGTGGACGGAGTAATGACCTATTCGTATACCAGATATTTTGTGAGCCCTGGTGCGACAAATCCTACTGCAGCGCGCATAGCCAACACTGCACTTAGTGCAAGCATGATTCATTACCTGTCTAAAAAATACGCAGGTAAGTAACTCGTCTCAAAAAGAGCCCACATGGGCTCTTGTTTGTTTTATTCAAGCTAGTTGAAATCGGATGTCAATTAAAGGGAAACCCGGTTTCCCACAGCAAGTGTGTGAAACCGGGTTTCGGAGAAACGATTGAAATGAGAGGTCGGGCTTTTGAAATCCCGGCTTTGCATTTTAAAATTAAAAGCCGGGACATGATGCAAAGCCCGACCTCTTTTATTGTTTGTATTCTTCTAGAATTGCGGTAACGGTTTTTTCTTCACCGTCGTGAAGGATTTTCAGCTCGACCTCATCTCCTGGCTGATATTTTTGAATTTGTTTAGCTAAAGAACTTTTAAAAGTTATCCACAAGTGATGAATTGACAATATATAAAAATCTGGTATAATTATTTTTGATTGATGAAAGTCAATCAAAAATCTAAAGCTTAAGGGCTCCGTCAGGAGTCCTTTTGGCTTTTTAATACATCTTTAGGCAGTTCTCTTGGCCAACAAATAAACTCCTTTATTTTCTTAATATCAAAAATCTTTGCCCCTGTTTCCGCTAATTCAGTGGAAACTTTACGGACAGTTGCAAAAATCACTACTTTTTTATTGTCACCTAAAAGCTGACTGACTGGATCAGCGAAATCACTATCTCCGCTCATTAAAATAAAATTTTCTATATTATTTTTATCATAATCAATTAACATATCTCTCCCGATTTCAACATCAAAATTGCATTTCCTGTCCTCAATAAATTTTATTCCTTTTTCATTCAACTCTTTAAGTTTTTTGTTTAAAAATTCTATTGTTTCTAAACTAAATTTTGAGAGCAGTGGCTTTCTAATAAAGCTCTCAAGTAAAGACGGAGAATTTAGGGGTATGCTCGATGTATCAATTGAAAGTTTCAATATCTTTACTGATTTTATGGTTACACTATATCCTCGCTTCTTAGCTTTCCTTATCAAACGCTCTGAATCATCGTCGCCAATAAGTGTGCCATAATAAAATCTAATAGTATCTATGGCGGTAAAAGAATCTAAAAATTGCTTTAACCTTCTTAAATCAATATGCCATTTTAATTTTTCTGACCAATGAATTACATTCGCATAATCAATATAAACATTCGTTTTCTTATCGAAAATCTCTTTGAGCTCATCTATAGCCTTAGGAAAAATCTTTGCGAGTTGAGCAACTTTTTTGGTTTTAGGAATAAATAAATTTTTCTTTTTTACGCCTGTCATATTTCTAAAAATGTAATCTGATTATTTCTTTAATTATATCAGACTCCACTGTTTTGCCAAATCAATGCACTCGTCCATGTTATACTTGACAGTGATGAGCGTAACCATGTTGAAAAACAATGACATGCATGATTTACTGTATAGAGTAACATGTAACTCTATACAGCGTATGCAAATAAAAGCAGAACATTTTTTAAATCCACATCGTCATCACCTCTCACCAGAAGCGAAAAAACGATTACGATGGCTGTACCTCCTCTATTATGAATGCAGCAACAATGTCACCAGAGCGGCAAACAAGATCGGTATCTCACGACAGTGGCTCTCAACTATTAAATCTACCTTTGAGAACAGTGGCAAAGATCCGCGGCGTTTAGAGCCTGAATCACGCGCCCCGCATCATACGACAAAGCGAAACAAAATTTCTCAAGAAACAGAAGCAGCAATTATTGCTATCAGAGATCGCTATGGATGGGGAAAAGAGAAAATAGCAGTGGTGTTAGACAGAGATTTTGGTCTGAAAGCTCATGCTTCAACCGTCAACCGGCATCTTCATGATCATTTGAGAATAGACCCTAAGATCTCTCAAAAGAACAAGCAGGCCTGGCAGGATAAAAAGGAACGAGAACAGCAAAAGGAAGTTATCACCAAGATCAAGTACCGGCCGCCCACGAAGATTAAAGACTATATGCCCGGTGCCTTAGGTGAAAAGGATATGAAATTAATCCCCAAACCAGGTTCATTGGCGACTGTAACCAATGGCAAATACCGTATCAAAGACCTGTTTCGGTATCAGCATACGGTGAATGATTCATTCACGCGCGTTCGTGCCCTTGAATTAGTACGGGTGGCAGACAGTGATGAAGCAACCGAGGCATACAAGCGAGCGGAAAAGCGACTCCCCTTTGATATCGCGTGCATGAATACAGACAATGGTGGAGAAAATGGAAAGCATTTTGAAGCGTATTTACAAAATACTGATACGATTCACTTTCATTCCCGTACGGGTACCCCAACAGATAATCCACGGGTTGAGCGATCTCACCTAACTGATGAAAAAGAATTCTATGGACGGGGCAATCTCCACAAGTCATTTGAGGAGCAGGAGCAGGCGCTCCGTGAGTGGGAAGATACCTACAATTGTGTCAGACCACATCAGGCATTGGGATATTTAACCCCCATGGAATTCTATC
>JALLOP010000061.1 GCA_027718005.1 Patescibacteria group bacterium AH-259-L07
AACGCTCTGCTGGTCACTTTTAGCCCGGGAGGAGCTTGCCTTCGTTTATATTCATTTTTATTTACTGCTTTAATTACCCACCCTACGACAGAAGCATCAAAGCCCTGCGCACTAATTTTTTTTGCTGAATAGTTTTTATCAATATAAAGTTCAAGTATTTGATCAAGTATTTCATATGGCGGCAAGATATCCTCGTCATGTTGATTTGGTTTAAGTTCAGCTGATGGTGCTCGGGAGATAATACTATGAGGAATTATCTCGCGTTCTTTATTTATATAATGTGCTAATTTGTATACCATAGTTTTATTAACATCAGAAAGGATGCCAAGTCCACCAGTCATATCACCATAAAGCGTGCAATATCCAACAGCTAACTCGCTTTTATTTCCTGTTGATAACACAAGATACCCAAATTTATTAGAAAATGCCATTAAAATGTTTCCTCTGATTCGTGCTTGGATATTTTCTTCAGCAACACTAAATGACGTCCCTTTAAAATATTTTTTTAGAATTTCAAGATATGAGTGGTAGATATTTTGTATAGGAATTGTTTTAAGGGTAATGCCAAGATTATTAGCTAATATTTTAGCATACTGAGCACTTTGTTTGAGGGTGTGTATTGATGGCATAAAAAGCGCTAAAACATTGTCTTTACCAAGTGCTTTAGTTGCAAGAGAGCCTGTTACTGCAGAATCTATACCACCTGAAAGCCCTACTACAACTTGCTTAAATCCACATTTTTTAACATAATCTTTTATCCCCATTAACAGTGCATTATATACTGAAGTAATTTCATCCTCTGGAATAAACCCTCCTAAATTTTTTACCCGCCCAAATTTCGAAGAAACTTGGTGCGGGTGAAAAGAAAAACTTGGGCGGGTAAATCTTTGTACCGCGGAAGCGTTTTTGAAAGAAATTGTTTTAATTTTTTCTTTAAAGCTTGGCAATATATTAATTATTTTGCCTTTATTGTTAACCACCATACTTTTTCCATCAAAGATAAGTTCATCATTTGCCCCAATACAATTAACATACATAAAAGGAAGATTATATTTTGTGGCGTGGTCGTAGATAATTTGATAGCGTATTTTGTCCTTCCCCATATGGAATGGCGAGGCAGATATATTGATCAGTAATGTAGCCCCAACTTGAACCAATATTTTTATAGGATCTGAGTTATATTGTTTTTGTGTTGATGCGTTCAAACTATTCCACATATCTTCACATATTGAAACCCCTAACTTTTCTCCTTTAAAAGGAATGACATTAACGTTTTTTGCGGGGTTAAAATAACGCGCTTCATCAAATACATCATATGTTGGCAAAAGTGTTTTATGTTGTTTTCCGTGTAGTTTCCCTTTATAAACTAAAAGGGCTGAGTTGTACAGTCCTCTGGGCTTGCCTTTATTCATTGGTGTGATGGTACCATATAAAATACCAATCTGGGGATATGTTTTTGAAATCGCAATTACTTTTGATACTGCTCCATTAGCGTCAGCAATAAATCTTTGTTTTTCAAGTAAGTCACGCGGCGGATAACCAGTAATAAACATTTCCGGGAAAATAATTAAATCAGATTTTTCTTGGAAAGCCTTCTTAAGTGCTTTTTCCATTTTATCCACATTACCCGAAATATCACCAACAGTTGAATTTAGTTGTGCTAATGTAATCCTCATATTTTTAACTCGATTAACTTGGTTACCATAGGCGATCGCATAATAATAACTTTATCCCCTTTTTGTAGACGATGATCACGCTGTCCGTCAGCCACAACATATGGCAAGTGATCACCATATCGCAATGGTCGCACTTCAAAACGAGTATTTGTGGGGATGACAAACGCTTTGGTGTTTGGTAAAAAATAATCTGATTCAAATAATGCGTTGTTAGCCACTACAGAAAATACGTCTGTTAAAAGAACGGGGCCGCCGGAGAAAATATTATACGCAGTTGAACCAATTTGCGTTGAAATAATTATTCCATCACCAATGACTCGTGCCGATTTTGTTTTATTTCCATAACTGATGTTTAGTTTTAACCATACTGCTCTATTAATTCCACCCACAACTATTTCATTAAGGGCATACACTTCTTTTACTATTTGTGTTTTTCGTATTATTTTTGCGCGAAGGCGCGTATATGATTTAATAGAAAAATATTTACTATGCAATGCTCCTAATGCTTTAGAAATATCATTTTTATCAATTTGACATAAATATCCTTTATAGCCAAAATTTACCCCAATGATAGGAATATCATACCTTGCTACTTGATTAGCCGCGTTAAGCATTGCGCCATCTCCGCCAAAAATTAGTACCCACTCGAGGCCTTTTTTCAAAATTGGCTTGGTCAAACTCGTAAAAACGTGGTAGTTTCTTTTAAGAAAATATTTTTGCGCTTCTTGTGTTACTTTTTTTGCCTCTGGTTTAGTTGTTTTTAATAAAATAGCCACTCGCCTCATAGGTCTTTGATTAAATGGTTCTTTTTTAAATATTTTAAGTATTGAGCAATTTTTTGAGGCACTAGTGAGTCAATTGGTAATGATTTTTTTAAACGTTTACGAATTAACGTGCTTGAAAGCTTACTGCCGCAAATGCCGGTTTTAATAAAGCATTTTTCTGTTGCTGGACTCATTGTATACCCTGGTCTTTTAATGAGCAAAAATTTGATTTCTTTTCTGAGTTGCGGCCAGCTTTTCCATTTTTTATACTCACCGCTTACGATTAAGTCACTGCCTACAATCCAATAAAATGTATGTTGAGGATATTTTTTCTTTAAAGCAAGTACACTGTCAAGCGTATAGCTCTTCCCCGGCCTGTTTATTTCAATATCACATGCTTTAATCCTTTCCTCCTCTAGTAGCTTTGTCATTTTCCAGCGATATTGCCGCGGCCAGAGCGGCTTATTAAATATATGAGACCTGCAAGGAACAAGCCAAACTTCATCTGCAAAATTGCGTTTTAATATTTCTCGCGCAATAAATACATGATCATTATGAGGCGGGTTTGCACTGGTCCCTAAAGCTGCTATACGCATATTAAAATACTAATTCCCGCTTATCTAATACAATGTGCTTATTGGTTATAAATTTCCAAAGCTGAGGAGGCCGGTATGCTACACCTTTTCTTTTCCTGCGCGTTGGTTTAATCAAATCGAGTGATAATATTTTTTTACGGAAATTTCTTTTATCTAATTTTTTACCTAAAATAATTTCATATACATGTTGTAATTCAGAAAGCGTGAAATAGTTTGATAATAACTGCGATGCAATATTTGTATATTCTAATTTCCAGCGCAATCGTTTGAGAGCGTATGAAATAATTTCCTTGTGATCAAAAGCAAGTCGAGGTAATTTTTTAACTCCAAGCCATTGAGCTGCTACTGCATCGGTTGTTGGTTTTAGTACTGGTTTATATTTTTTGCTTATCAAGGCAAAGTAACTTACTGAGACAATCCTGCCACGTGGATCGCGGAATGGCGCACCGAACGTATACAGCTGTTCAAGGTAGATATCCCCTATCCCCGTTTCCTCTTTTAACTCTCGAATTGCTGCTTTTTTTAATGATTCATTTTTGAGCACCATCCCCCCTGGAAGAGCCCAGTATCCCTTAAATGGTTTAGTTCCTCGACGAATTAGTAAGATTGATAATTTATTATTAATAATAGCGAATACTACTATGTCTACAGCTACTTGTGGTTTTTCACGTTGTTGAATTTTCATAGATAGATTATGTATTACTTAGTGTCATATATACACATAGTAGCATTAGAAGGAATAACTGTCAATAAAAGTTATCCACAGATAGTAAAAAATCTGTTATAGTATAGATATATGATAAAGGGACAAAACAACATTGTATTTTTTGGTACGCCAGAATTTGCTGCTGTTATATTAAAAATGTTGGTTGAAGCCGAACTTCAACCGGCTGCGATAGTCACGTCTTCTGATAAACCCGTTGGTAGAAAACAAATTCTTACTCCCTCCCCTGTTAAAGAATTAGCGCTGCAGTATAACTTAAAAATTTTCCAGCCAGAAACATTGAAAAATAATCTTGAAATAATTAATAACTTATCATTATTAAAACCAGACTTATTTGTTCTTGCAGCATATGGGCTGATTTTACCTCAAGAAATTTTAGACATTCCTAAATATGGATGTTTAAATATTCATCCATCTTTACTTCCAAAATATCGCGGTGCATCTCCTATACAAGCTGCTTTACTTAATGGCGATAATGCCATAGGAGTAACAATTATTGTAATGGATGAAAAAGTAGATCATGGACCAATTATAGCAAATGCAGAATTCAGAATGCAGAATACAGAATTCACATATTCTGAGTTATCCAAACAGTTGGCAGAGTTAGGAGGGAAATTACTTATTAAGGTTTTACCAGGCTACCTAAATGGTAAAATTAAATCAATCCCGCAGGATCACACAAAAGCAACATTTACAAAACGTATTAAAAAACAAGATGGAAAAATTGATTGGAGCAAATCGGCTCAATATATTGAGGCGATGACACGAGCGTATTATTCATGGCCTACTGTTTACAGCAATTTAACAATTGAACCCCGAAAGAAATCAAAAATTTCTAACGGGGCAAGCAATAAAAGACTGAAAGTTATAAGGGCCGATATTTTAGATGTTAAACATAATAAACACCCTGGTACCATATTTTTAACTAAAAGTAAACAATTAGCTGTCGCATGCGGCAAAAATGCTTTACTTTTAAAAAAAATTCAATTAGAGGGAAAGAAGCCAATAAGCGGGAAGGATTTTCTTAACGGTTATCCGAATATAGTCGGTGCCGTATTTCTTTAATATATTTAGGAAAAACTAAAAATCGGAGCCCTCATCTCCGATTTTTTAATTCTAAAATCTTCTCCTCCTTAAATCTATAATCTTAAATCTACCGTTCTAGGCCTGTGGCTTTTGTTCTTCGCCAGAAGGTGCTGCAGGCTCTGATGGAGGAGCTGAAGGCACTTCTACGCCTAAATCTTCAGGTGCTGGTGCAGCCGCTTGAGGCGTTTCAGCTGTTTTTGTAGTTTCTTGTGGCTTTTCTACTTGCGGCGTTAGGGCAGGCAATTTTTCTTTACCCAAGAAAGAAAGAATAACGAAAATCAAACCGATTGCTACTACTGCAATGGCAAGCCAATAAGAAAGCCCGCCAAAAAGATATAGCAGAATAGCAACAACTAATAGAACAATGCCAACAATTAATTTAACACTTTTTCCAGCCATATAAATCATTTTAACATTGGAACATTTGAACATTGAAACATTAAATTTTGCTTTGCAAATTTTTTAAGGATATGTTCTCATGTTCCCATGTTTTAATGTTCTAATGAGGTATTTCGACCTTTACATATTGTATCAAATGAGACAATAAAAACAACTGTGGAAAAAATTGTGTCGTAGCAATTGTTTACTTCTGCTGTGCCCACCAGTCTAAAATCTCATATGCTGCAGGGACCGCAACCGCACTCCCCTCCCCTCCGTTTTCTACCAAAATAGTTATTACGATATCCGGGTCTTCATATGGCGCAAAACCAGTAAACCAGGCATGCGGTTTTTTGTCTCCTCCTACTTCGGCAGTGCCTGTTTTACCCGCCACTTTTATGGGCAAATATGACAAACGGATTGCGCTCCCTTGGGTAACTGCTGCTCTCATCCCATGCTTAACAATATTAATATATTCCTGTTTAATGATCTCACTATTAATTATCTCGGGATCAATAACTTGTTGTATCTCTCCATTTTCAGGATTTTGTATATATTTTACAAGATGAGGTCTAAATAAGGTTCCGCCATTTGCTATAGCAGCAGTATAATGAGCGACCTGGATCGGGGTGACTAAAATATCGCCTTGCCCAATAGAGATATGATAGGTATCACCAATATACCATTGCTCTTTTTTAACCTCTTTCTTCCATTCAGGCGTGGCTACAAATCCAAGGCGTTCACCCGGTACGTCAATACCTGTTTTCTCTGCGAGACCAAACATTCGAGCATAAGAATTAATATTATCAATACCCAAGCCTTTAAAATTTTTAAATCCCCCGCCAATATAATAGAAAAATGTATTAACTGATTCAGCCAATGCTTTAATTACATTGGTAAGACCATGGCCTCCTTCTTTCCAGTCTTTGAATATCCATTTACCAACAGTTATGCCGCCATAAGAATTAACTGTAGTATTCTCATCAATAATACCTTCGTTTAAAGCGCCTGCCGCAATAACTGGCTTAATTACTGATCCCGAAGGATATTCACCAGAGATAGCGCGAAATACAAATGGCTTATACGGATCGTCCACAAGAGCTTGATACTCGTTTTGCGTTCCTGATATAAAGATATTGTTATTATAACTAGGAAAACTTGCTATAGCTAAAACCTCCCCTGTTTTTGGATCTAAGCTCACCGCTGCTCCTGCATGACTTCCTGCCCTCTTTATATATTTTGTCAAAGTGTTTGCTATTTTTTCCTGCAGCTCTCCATCTATGGATAAAATAAGATCATACCCTGATTGAGGGTGTTTACGTGATTCAACCCTTTCTTCCTTGCCTAGTGAGTTGACTTCTATTCTTTTTTGACCAAATTTCCCGCGTAATATTTTTTCATACTGCAGTTCTATCCCTGTTTTTCCAATAAAATCATTCAGGGCATAGTCGGGATAACGCTCACGTTCTTCCGGGCTAATCTTACCAACATATCCTAATATATGTGAAAACATTCCTGCATTTTCTGTCCCCGCCAGAGGCGGGTTCGCCTCAGGTGAAAAAGGCAAATCAGCCTCGGGTTGAATATAGTTACGCCGAGCACTCGTAAGCAATGATATTCCTGGTAAGTCTTCTAACTGTACCAATAAACTCATCGCATGAGTATAGCTTAAATCTTTTTTAATAATTATTGGTTGATATGAGTATGGTGATGCATTTTTTACAACATTTTTAATATCTATAGCGTTTTCCTCATCATCTGAAGATGTTTGTTCTAATATTTGTATGAGTTTATTAAAAATCTCTTCACGTTTTCCTTCATCTCTTGGAAGATCGCCCGGCGTCACTGATAGAGAAAAATAAGCAGTGTTTTTGACTAATGGTTTAAGATTTCTGTCATATATTAGGCCTCGATTTGGTTGAATCCTTACGATACGAATTCGATTTCCCTCAGCAATATTTCTATATTTTTGACCATGGACTCCTTGAAGCCATATGACACGCCCGCCAAGGATGGTGAATGATATCATAATAAGAAGAGAGAGAATATAAATTCTTTTTTTTTCAATAGGAGAAGATAATAACCCTTTGGTATCTATTTGCTTTGATGGAAAGTAATCTCCTTGGGACTTTTGAAGGGAAAATCCTTGTATTTTATTATTCTTTCTGCCCCACCACTTTTTGGGAAAAAGTGGTGGGGGGTTACTTTGCGCTTGAGGGGAAAAAGGGTCCATAGTGAGAAATTCGTTAGGGTCTCCTTAGATCTTGTATTTTCAAAAGGTAATAAATTAAAGTTATGAGTAAACTGTTTAGAATCACAAACCAAAATATATCAAATAAATATATTCTATCTAATATAATTTTTATATCTGATAATCGTAAAAAGTAGTAAAGGTATCCGGTAGCGAGTAATGTCATAGAATAAATAATGCTCGATATAATTCCCACCATCATAACATTTATTATATTTATTAAGCTTAATCGAGGGAGTATAAACTGAGAGGAAATATAAAATGTTATAACAAGAGATATAAAAAAGAGCCCAAAAGAAAATGGAGAATATATATCTAAAAGCAACCCGCCACTCAACGCAATAATTAAAGCATATGTTGACCATACTATTTTTTTTGTAGTAGCTTTTCCGATATCCCTTAAAATTTGGATAAAAATATTATTCCTTTCAAACTTCAAGGTTCTATTCGCTTGCCCAGCCGTAGGCGGGGTGAGCGAATAGGTTCTTATAAGAAAAACAATCATAGCAACAAAGATAAAAGAGACGCTCTCACCCATCAGCGGCAGCGACGTCTCGAGAAGAATGAGTAAAAAGATAAAAAAAATTAACAAAATATATTTGATGATATTCATAGCTATGGAATAAGAATAGAGACAATTCTAAAATTTGGGTTAAAAAGAGGACGAATTATTGCACTTTGAAAAATAGCATTTTGAGTTTTATTAACCTCTGCTATTGAACCAATAATTATCCCCCTTCGAATATTTTCGTCTAGACCAGAAGTTATCACCGTATCGCCAACATTGATTTGTTTGTCTACAGGAACATATTTCATTTTTATGGCGAGCCCATACTCCCCTTGGATAATACCAGAAATAATACCTTCTCTTTCATTATTTAAAGTATCAACTGCGATAAGCGAATGGCGGTCAAAAACAGGTTGTAGATATGCAATTGAGCTCTTAACATCGATAAGTATTCCTATAAGCATGCTGTTTTCATCAACAACCGCAAGGCCTTTTTTTAATCCATGTTTTTCTCCTTTATCTAGTAAAAACCACTCAGAGCCTAGTTCATGTTGTTTTCCCACAACATTTGCCATTACAAAATTGTCATGCGAGATCTCTAAAAAATTTAAGTATTTTCGTAAAATTTCATTCTCGCTTTTATATACCTCTATATGGGCATTTTCTATTTGTTGGACTAAATCTCTTACACTATCATTACTGCCATATAAAAATCGTTGAAATGGCAGAAGTGAGATAAAAAAAACATTTTCTCCCTTAAGGAGAAAGATGAATATAAAAAGTAAGACTATAACTGCAAAAAAAATAATA
>JALLOP010000062.1 GCA_027718005.1 Patescibacteria group bacterium AH-259-L07
GGCTCTAGATGTTCTACCTCTTCCCATGTAGAGATAACATTATGCCATTCTTTTATATTCATTCCGCGTCCTTTGATTTTATAAATTGTATTGCTCGTTTTTAATTTAATTAAAACCTCATCAGTCGATCTATCAGATTGCAATGAATCATGCCATGAGCTTGCTATTACAAAAACAATTATCCCAACAACAAATAACAACACAATAGATAAAATAGGATTTTTATAATTAAATAAAATAATAAACTTTTTAAATTTCAAGCTTTGCTTAAAATTTAGCAATAAAATAATAAACTTTTTAAATTTCAAGCTTTGCTTATAATTTAGCAATAAAATAATAAACTTTTTAAATTTCAAGCTTTGCTTATAATAAAATTTCATTATTAGTCCTTTTTATCACTTACTAAGGGGACAAAAGCAAATCCGGGAAATTCCTGCCGCTTCAATTCATGTTTATCTACTTTTTCTATAAGTACAATATTTTGCATGTCTACTCCTTCAGGAATCACAAGTTTTCCACCAATCTTTAACTGTTCACAAAGAGCCTTGGGGACTTTTGGCGCAGCTGCAGCAACATGAATCCTGTCAAACGGCGCTTTTTCTTTTAATCCTTTTGAGCCATCAGCAGTAATAAAGACTGCTCGTTTTGATGCAACAAAATTATATTTACGCGTATTATCTTTGCCAAACTCTGTCAGTTCCGAGATTCTTTCTAAAGCATATACGTTTCCCTTCTCTCCTGCAATCTCGGCTAACAGCGCAGTGGTCCATCCTGATCCACTCCCCACATCTAAAATAGTGTGTCCCTTATGGGGGTCTAAAAGCTCCAACATAAACGCAACAGTCAACGGCTGAGAAATGGTTTGCCTATAGCCAATAGAAAGAGGATAATTTTGTTCTGCCTCATGTTTTAATTCAGGAATTATAAAATCCTCGCGCTTGATACGCCGAAATGCAGAGATAATCTCAGGTGTTTTTAAATATCCTTGATTAATAAGTTGTTGAATTAAGCTTATCATATAAGGTTAAATGAACTTACTTTATCACTTTTTTGTTTAAATCTCATTAACTTTACCCCTTGTGTTGCGCGCCCCATGGTCGGAACGCTTTTAAGTGGCAAACGGATTATTTGTCCCAGGCGAGATACAAGCATAAGGTCACCAGAAATATACGACGGAAGATTTTTCTCACTTATCACAATAGCACCAACAATTTTACCAACTTTATCAAATATATTAGCTGTTTTAATACCAAAACCTCCTCGTGTTTGCATTCGATAATGTTTAATTTCAGACATCTTGCCATATCCCTGCTCAGTAATAACGAGAAGCTTATACGTGTCCTGGGTCTTAAAAGATCCGGGGACAACGCCCATGCCAACAATAACATCATCTTTTTTTAACTTCATGCCTCGAACCCCTGCCGCAACACGGCCCATGGACCGCAAATCCTTATCTTTAAATCGAATTGCTTGTCCTTCTGCAGAAACTAATACCAGCTCATCTCTTTTATTTACTGGTTTAACCCAATTTAATACATCACCTCTCTTAAGTCTCAATGCGATAAGCCCTGATCGTCTTACGCTTTGAAATGCTTCAAGCGGCACTTTTTTAGTCACGCCATATTTTGTCACCATGACTAAATACTTATACTCCTTAAAATTAGAAACGGGTAAAATCACCGAAACTTTTTCATTTTGAGCTATTTCTAAAAAATTAACCAGCGCCTTTCCTTTTGCAGTCCGCGTTGCCTGCTCTATATCATATGCTTTTAATTGAAATACTCTTCCTTTGGTTGTAAAAAATAACAGGTTAGCATGCGTGGTTGTCGTAATCAAATGCAAGACCCTGTCTTCTTCTTTTATACTCAAGCCTGCCACGCCTTTTCCGCCACGAACTTGCGTTCGAAAACTTTTTGGAGATAATCGTTTAATATAGTTGTCGCGCGTAAGAATAATTACCGCTGGTTCATCAGAAATTAAATCTTCTTCTTTAAACTTTTCTACGCCGCTCTTTACCGCCTTAGTTCGACGTTCATCTCCATATTTTTCTTTTAGCTCTTTAAGCTCATGTTTGATTATTTGAAGCACCATTTTTGGCTGATCTAAAATTTGTTTTAACTCACGTGCTAACTTTCTTTTTTCTTTTAATTCTTCTAATACTTTATTTCTGTCAGCATTTGCGAGTTGATGAAGCCGCATATCTAAAATAGCGTCTGCCTGAACTTCGGTTAATTTATATTGTTTTAGTATGTTCGTTTTGGCATCCTGGCGATCTTTTGACTGCTTAATTAATTTGATAACTGCATCAATGTGATCAATCGCTATTTTAAGCCCATTTAATATATGAATTCGTTGTTTTGTCACCCGTAAATTATATTCAGTTCTTCGCAATACCACTGTTTTCCGATGCTCTATATATTCTTCTAACATTGGTTTCAATCCAAGCACTTTTGGTTGAATCCCGTCCACTAATGATACCATGTTCATATGAAATGTTTGCTGAAGTTCGGTGAGTTTAAACAGTTGGTTTAATATTTTCTGCGGAATAGCTCCTTTTTTAAGTTCAAATACAATACGGGTGCCTTCTTTGCCAGACTCATCGCGAATATCTTTAATGTCTTGCAGTTTTTTATCTCTTACCAAATCAGCAACCCGAGTCAAAAGCGATGTCTTATTGATAACATAAGGCAGCTCATGAACTACAATCTGATACTGATCTTTTGCCTTCTCAACAATATCTGCTTTTGCGCGCACTGCAATTCCTCCCTTGCCTAAGGCATACGCACTTTTAATTGCTTCGAGATCAAAAATAATACCACCGGTTGGAAAATCAGGTCCTTGTATAAATTCAAATAAATCATCCATCTCTGCCTTAGGATGATCAATTAAATGAACAATGGCATCACATACTTCAATAAGATTATGCGGCGGAATATTGGTAGCCATACCAACCGCAATCCCCATTGAACCATTGAGTAATAAATTTGGCAGTTTTGCAGGTAAAACCTGCGGCTCCTCAACAGTAGCGTCGTAATTCGGCATAAAATTAACTGTTTCTTGTTCAATATCAGCAAGCATTTCTTCAGCCAATGGCGTTAAACGCGCTTCCGTATAACGCATTTTCGCAGCTTTATCCTCGTTTGAGCCAAAATTCCCTTGCCCATCAATTAAGGGATAACGCAAGGAAAAATCTTGAGCCATACGAACAAGTGAGTCATAAATCGCCTGATCTCCATGAGGATGATAGGCTCCCATACATCGACCAGTCACAGCAGCTGATTTTCTATACTTCGCGCTATGTTTAAGCCCCATCTCATGCATCGTATAGAGAATGCGGCGATGAACTGGTTTTAAGCCATCTCGGACATCAGGCAAAGCGCGGGTCACAATCACGCTCATGGCATAATCAATATATGAAACCTGGACCTCATCTTCAAGGCCTACGAGTTCAATAGTTTCCTCTATCTCATCGGCATCCTTATCTATCTGACGAGAATTATTTTGTGATTTCTTCTTGGACATTTTGTAAGGTAACCTTGTAAATTTCGTTCGGGCGCAAAAGAAAAAAATTATTTTTTTCTTTTGTCCCTCACTTCAATTTGTAATACTTTTTCTTTTAACTGATTCAATTCTTCTAAAGTTTTTGGCAAGGAAGAATCTGACGGATTGGGCGCCTGCAAGGCTTGTCCTGTTTCCTCAAAGCCCTTTACCACTTCAGAAGCCGCCTCTTTAATTGATTGTATAAACGAATCTGCACTTTGCTTTCCTTTCCAAAGGTAGTCCAGATTAAAAAACCATGTGATAAAAATAATAATGCCGATAATCCATGCCAAATACCAAGGAATTTTATCTTTATTAGGCATAAACTCGCTTCGCTTAAACTTATGAACTTAAAAACTTAAGAACGTATGAACTTAAGAACAAATTGTTTTTCAGTTCTTTCGTTTTTCAGTTCTTTCGTTCCGCACGGAGTGCGGCTATCCTCCTGGTTCTAATACTACAATCTTTGTTCCTTCACGCGGCAAAGATGATGCTTTTAATGAAAGCTTGCTTGCTTTTTCTACTTGTTTTTTCCCTACCTCTTTTAAAAATGACTCAATTGAAAATAAATCAGTCCTAAGTTTAGGAATTTTAAAACATGATGGGATCGCTAGTTTTGGCTCAAGCGCGTTAATAATTTCAATCGCGCCCTTATTATTCATTGCGGTTTTTCCTCCAACAGGGACAAATAAAACTTCTACACCATCTAATGCTTCAAGCTCTTCATCTGTAAGTGCTCTATTAATCTCACCCAGCGCACCAAATTTAATCCCGCCGATCTCAAAATGGTATACAGTTAACGGCTCTTTATCCCGCGAAGATAATACACCATAGACAATAATATCTTGTATTTCATACTCGCCCGGCCCGCTCACTAAAAAACTTTTTTCTGATTTCTTTTTTTGAGTTTCTTCTATATCATCAGAGTCAGTCACTAAAATTACTGATGCCTTAAATTGAGGACCGCGTAATCCATATTTTTTTGGGCTATAGGGATCAAGTAATACTGTTCTTTGGCCCTCTTGTATTTTAAAACATGATTGCCCGTACCAATTTATTGTCATGGAAATATTTGAACATTAAAATTTTGAAACATATTAGATTTGAAAAAGTTTTTTGTATAATTTTATATATTTTTGAGCTGATTTTTTCCATGAAAAATCCTGCTTCATAGCATTGATCTGAATTTGACGCCATAATTTTTTTTGAGCATATATATCTAAAGCCCCCTTCAAGGTTGCGGCAAATTTATCCTTTCTAAAAATATCAAAACTAAATCCTGTCCCGGTAATGCCTTTAATTCTGCCAATTAAACCTTGTTTTATTTTTACATTTTCTACCGTATCAATAAGCCCACCGGTTGCTCGTACCACAGGAATAGTACCATAGCGCATTGCAATTAACTGTGACAAGCCGCATGGTTCAAAACGAGAC
Source organism: Patescibacteria group bacterium AH-259-L07 (assembly GCA_027718005.1). Taxonomy (GTDB): domain Bacteria; phylum Patescibacteriota; class Patescibacteriia; order UBA2591; family UBA6264; genus JALLOO01. The sequence goes on from JALLOP010000062.1 coordinate 4,975, forward strand.
GGCATTAAAAATATATCCGCACCAGCATATATTTGTTGGGCTAAACGTGTATCAAACCGAATATATGCTGCTACGTGATCTGAATATTTTTGTGCACAGCGCCGGAGCATATTCTCATATTTTTTCTGCCCAGTACCCAAAAAAACAATTTGGCATCCCAAATCTACTATTCCATCAACTGCTGAAGCTAAAAGATCTATACCTTTTTGTATATCCAATCGGGTTACCATACCGAGCAGTGGAATATTTTTGTCTTGTTTAAACCCGACCTTCTTTTGCAAATAAAGTTTATTCTCCACCTTATTGTTGAGTGTTTTAATTGAATATTGTTTATGAATATACAGATCAGTTCCTGGATTAAATATATGCGTATCAATTCCATTGAGAATGCCATATATATCATCTGTTCGTTTTAAAATTTCTTGTTCTAGCCCGCGCGCAAAAGAATTTTGTGTTTTAATCTCTGTGGCATATTGAGAACTTACCGTAGTAATTGTATCAGCATTTAACATTGCCTGCTGAACAATATTAAAATCCTTGCCATACAAGCCCTGTTTTGTTTGCTGTAATGATGGGATCTCATCGCCCGTAAGTCCTAAAAAGTCTAAACTCTGTTTATAATTCCATTGGCCTTGGATAAGGAGATTGTGGATCGTAAATACCGTTTTAATAGAAAACTTTTTGATTTTAATAAGAAGCGGTATAATGCCTGTTTGCCAGTCATGAACGTGAATAATATCTGGCTGCCAATCAATTTTCTCTAACAGCTCTACCGCTGCTTGTGAAAAAAATAAAAATCGAGCTATAGACGAAAATTCACTGACTTCTAAATATATATCGCCATTGGTTATATATGAGTCATTTTTAATAAGATATAGGGGGATGTGATCAAGTGTAGTCTGATATACTAAGACGGGCTCATCGCTTCCTTCAATCTTTATATTTATATCAGCAATTTTTTTTAAAGGATCCAAATTTTTTTCTTTTAAACTTTGATAAAACGGTAATATAATCCGTATATCATGCCCAAATTGCTTTATTTCTTTTGCTAAAGATCCGACTACATCAGCAAGTCCTCCTACTTTTATAAGTGGACTGCACTCAGATGCGGCAAATAATATTTTCATAGATTCATTCGTTCTTAAATTTTTAAGTTACTCAGCTCTTTCATTATCTTCACACCATGACTTGTGCCAATACGATCAGCGCCTGCTTTAATCATTGATACAGCTTTTCTATAGGTATCTATCCCTCCTGACGCCTTAATACCTATCTGTTTCAATGTCTGAGAAAGTAATTGAACATCGCCTACGCGCACACCACGCGGCCCAAAGCCTGTACAGGTTTTTACAAAATGTGCCCCTGCTTCCTCTACAATTTGGGCAGCTTTTTTTATCTCATCGTGCGTTAAATATCCTGTCTCTATAATCACTTTCACTTTTTTTCCTTGTACTGCCCGAACCACGGCATTAATATCATCATGTACATAATTATAATTTTTATCTTTAAACGCTTGTATATTCATAGTCATATCAACCTCATCAGCGCCATGACTCACTACTTTTTTTACTTCTATAACCTTGCTTTCGGTAGGTGATGATCCATGTGGAAATCCAACTACACAAACAATAGCAATATTTGTTTTTAATAATTTTTTTTTCGCTAATGCAACGTGAATGGGGCTCACGCACACTGCATAAAAACTATATTTTTTTGCTTCCTGACATAGTTTTTTAATATTTACTGTGGTTGCTGTTGGCCTCACATTGGTATGCTCAATATATTTTGTAATATCTTGCATAAACTAACGTATGAACAATTTATTCTTTAAATAAGTCTATCTTTCCCCACAATTACTTTTAGTCTTTCTTGAGCCAATTCTACTACCGCAGGAGTCTTTACTGTCTTATTTTTATCAAGGGTAATTTTAACCTCATCTTTAGGATTTTTTGCATCAACTTTTAATTTCTTAACAAAGAATAAACTATCGCGTTTTTCTTTTCTTTGCCAAAATAAAAACTTTTGTCCTGGTGTACCCATTAACACTTCTAAGTATTCATCTTTTGGATTAGATGCCATTTTCTTAAAATCTGGTTCTTCTGACAACTGCTCAAATTGCAGTAAATCTAGGTTAATAACCTTAATAGATTTTACTCGCTTAGGAATAATTTGGTAGGTGTCATCAGCATTTAAAACAACTTTATGAGCAGTAAACTCAAGGGATGAAAAAAAATACTGTTTATTAACCTTGCCAAAGCTCACGGTTTCAATCCGCCGTGCTGAAATCACATCACATGCATACTCATTTAATGGCAAACCTAGCACATGAGCAGCGCTTGAGTGAGAATCGGTTGGGATAAAGCCTAAAACGGCACGAGATCCTGCCATAGGAATTGCTGCAGCATAAAATGTCTCGTCTCCCCCTACGATAACAATAGTGGAGGATTCGTGCTTTAACATATCATTTACCATTTCTTTAACATTCTTTAAAACTGTAAGCTGGCGTTTTTTGCCATCAATGCCTAGCCGTGCAACACGCGTTTCTATCTTCGAAATAGTCCTGGCATATTTTTTATTCGTCAGAAAAGAATCGTAAATATAAAAATACATGCGAGAAAAATTAATTTGCAAAAATTATTGATTTTTCGAGCACCCAGCCCTCTATGCAATTTTAATAATGATATATAATCGGTAAAACGAATAACTTTTTTCAATCTTCATCATAAAAATTGAAACAGCTTAGAGGGCTGGGTAATGTTCGCAGCACAGCTGCTCACATTACTCCTTTTTTCGTTCTTTTCTCTCTTCCTCTCGTTCTTCCTGAATAACACTTGAGGCAGCATCGCTGCCAACGCTGCATCGTCCATTTAATACTGCACCCTCTTCAATGGCGAGCACCCGACACGTAAGATCTCCTGAAACTTTGGCAGTAGAGGCAAGTTCGATTTTTTCCTCCACATCTAAATTACCTTTTACCTCACCGCCAACTGATGCATTTTTTGCTGTAATATCTGCCTCAATTCTTCCACCCTCTCGCAACTCAAGTCTACTCTTTGTCTCTAAGGAGCCTAAAAGCTGGCCCTTAATAATTACATTACCAAACGCAGCAAAAGTCCCTTCTACTTTAACACCTGCACCAATAATAGTTTCAGCATCTTCTGGTTTTATTTTTCCTTCTTTTCCTAACATAAAAAATAATTTAATAACTTATTATTATATTCATGATAACAAATTAATTATACATTGACAACAATATAAAGTTACCTACAATATACATCGTGGGCAAATTTCTAATCAATTTTTAAATTATCAAATGAGCGAAATAGAAAATAAAACAAAGTACTTAGTAAAAGATCTTAAGCGAATTCTTATTATCAGCATAGTTATCGCGATTGTTGTGGTTATCTTATCTATTGTTAATGCCCGAACAAACCTTTTGCTTGATTTGACCAATCTAATAATGGAGAAGTTTTAGTATAAGATTTTTTTTGTTATGCTCCCGTAGTTCAATGGATAGAACGCCTCGGTCCTAACGAGGAAGTTGCTGGTTCGAGTCCAGCCGGGAGTACTTATTAAAAACATAATTGGTTCGCCCTGTTATACAACAGGGCGCCATATCGAATGACATGGCGACTCCTGTCAGGGGC
>JALLOP010000063.1 GCA_027718005.1 Patescibacteria group bacterium AH-259-L07
AAAATTAAAATCTTGTAATTCATATTACAGCTCGTGCAATGCTTAAATCTTGCATTTTGATTTGTCATTTTGATTTTTGATTTTTGATTTTATTATTATCGTCCATCCAGCAATAAAAGCCCCTATTGCTACAATTTGAGCGAGTCTCAAACCAAAAAATTCTGGCTGCGGATCAATACGAATAAATTCAATTAAAGATCTGCCAAAACTATATAAAATTAAATACACTGCAAATACAGCACCAGGATACCTCATTACGGAGATTACGGAGGTCCGACCTCCGTATTCAGGACGTTGTTTTTTATAGATTTGTTTAAATACTAAAAACAAAATAATAAACACAGCTATATTCCATAATGACTCATACAGAAATGTAGGATGAAAATACTCATAGTTCATAAACGCAGCAGGGCGATATACCAATGCAATAGGAATGCCCCAACTCACCTCAGTGGGCAGACCAAATAATTCAGAATTAAAATAATTCCCCCACCGACCCATTGCCTGCGCTATTATAATCCCGGGCGCAAATATATCAGCTAATAATAAAAAAGAAAGTTTATGCTTTCTACAATACCAATAGAATGCAAGCGCTCCGCCAACTAATGCACCAAAAATCCCTAACCCGCCGCGCCATATCATAAACATCTGCAATGGATGTTCAATATAATAGGGCAGTTCTGAAAAAACATGATATAATCGCGCGCCAATCAATCCATATATAACTCCATATACTACCACTTTTTCTATATGCCCCAAAATCGGAGGCCCGACCTCCGATTTTATATTTTTGACTAAATATGAAATTACCAGCCACGCAGCAAGCATACCTATTACAATCAGTAATCCGTACCAATGAATGGCGACCGGACCCATGCGAAACAGTATTGGTTGCGGATGAAATGTATGTAAAAAATTAAATATCCACATAAAACGCTCCGCTTAATTCCTAATTCCAAATTCCTAATTTCTAATGAAATGCCAAATGACTTAATGACTAAAAAATTTTAGATATTAGACATTTTAGAATTAGAAATTTATTAGACATTGAAAATTAGATATTAGAAATTTTTAAATACCTACGTTCTTTTATTTTTATCTTTTATTTTCTTCTAACATCTGTTCAATACTCTTGCCAATCCGTAATATTTTATGTTCTTCAAAATAATTACCAACCAATTGTACGCCTACGGGCAAACCATTGCTATATCCTACTGGTAGGGAGATCGCGGGCAGACCAGCTAAATTAACCGGCACGGTATAGATGTCAGATAAATACATAGTTAAAGGATCATCAACTTTCTCGCCTAACTTAAATGCAGGTGTAGGACTGGTTGGCGTCAGCAAACAATCTACGCCTTTCCCTGTTTTGTTGGAAAAAACCGTACTAAAATCTTGCGAGATTAAGGTTCGTACTTTTTGTGCTTGTAAATAGTATGCCTCATAATACCCGGCGGACAGCGCATACGTTCCTAACATAATACGGCGCTTTGCTTCCTGGCCAAACCCCTTGCTCCTTGAATTAAGATATATATCTAATAACGACTGACTATCAGAGCCGGGCTCTGATAGTGGGCTTTTCGACTTAAGGGTCGGACCCTTAAGTGAGGAGAGGCCGTACTTAATACCATCATAGCGTGCAAGATTTGCTGAAACTTCACAAGGCATAATAATATAATATACGGCAAGCGCATATTCAGTATGAGGAAGACTTACCTCAACAATTTCTGCTCCTTTATTTTCTAATGTTTTAATTACCTGTTCTACGATATTTCGTACCTGTTTGTTAATGCCGCCCACAAAATATTCTTTGGGTATACCAATGGTTATATTTTCAAGCGATGCCTCTCTTACCGGATACTCTATTGAAAACATTGCACTCTCGCTTGTTGCATCCAGCAAATCATTCCCTTCAATTGCTGATAATACTATGGCAATATCATCAACAGATTTTGCAATCGGTCCAACAGAATCCAATGATGATGCCATAGCGATTAAGCCATAGCGCGAAACTCTTCCATAGGTTGGTTTTAATCCAACCACGCCGCAAAAACTGGCAGGCTGGCGAATAGAGCCGCCGGTATCAGATCCTAACGCGCCCAAGCACATATGCGCGGCCACTGCTGCTGTTGACCCGCCTGACGAGCCGCCGGGCACATACTCAATATTGTGAGGATTCTTAACAGGGCCAAAACCTGAATTCTCTGTTGACGAGCCCATGGCAAATTCATCTAAATTGGTTTTTCCTACAAGAACTGCTCCTGCATTTTTTAATTTTTTCGCCGCGGTTGCATCCTCTACTGCGGTATAATTTTTTAAAATCGTTGACCCTGCCGTACACGGTATTTCATCAACTAAAATATTATCCTTAATTGCTAGGGGAATGCCCTCTAATACATGTGTCATGCCTGATGAAGCAATTTTTTTATCAATTTGGATTGCATAATCTTGCGCCTTTTTTTCTAAAACTGTAATAAAAGCATTAATGTCTTTATTCTGCCCTTTAATTTGTTTCAAGCATGCATTAGTTAATTCCAAAGACGAGAACTGCTTTTTTTCCAGTCCTTCATGCGCTTGCAAAATTGTTAATTGATTTAAATTCATATTGACTGTCTTGTTTGATTTTGATATACTATTACTGCTGTGGGCGGTGCGTAGTGCCTATCCTGGTTAGTCAGCCAGGGGACGAGGGGTGCAAATCCCCTACCGTCCATAGCCTTTTTACCCTGTTAAATGGTTGTCATGCAAATTTAACAGGGTGAAGTTATCCACAGGTAAATATTTGACAATATATTTTAATCTGTTATGATATTTATAGGCTGACTAACCAGAATATGGCATTAATACTATGCCCGACTCCCAAAAGTCCCGATTTCATCGGGATTTTTTGTTTTTTCTCTCAAAAACGGCTCTGGTTTTAATATAGTCACCCTCTCTCAACGGCGCATTTTCTAACAATTTCTCGCGCACCTCCTTGCTTGTTTTTTGCGCCGTATCTTCTCTTAAAACATTTTTAAGCTGTGTACCGCCGGTCTGGGGCGGTATTTTTTGTGTATTCACTTTTTTTAACTGTCCTATATAATCTAAAATTGCGCCCAACTGCTTTTGATATGTTTTAACCTCTTGAGGCGTTAATTTTAACCGCGCAAGCAATGCAATATGTTGTACGTCACTTTTGCTTATCATAATACGCTTTGTTTAAATTATTCTAATTGCTCTAATTATCCTAATAAATATCTCAGTATAATTGGCTCGGATTATAAATTAATTTTATGTTACTGTTTATTTTATCATATTCAAAAAATCTTTCTCTCGGATAACTCTCACTTTGAGCCGCTTCGCCTTATTATACTTTGATCCTGGATCTTGGCCTGCCACCACAAAATCAGTTGATGAGCTTACGCTTTCAGATACACGTCCACCACGCGCTCGAATACGTTCTTTTATCTGGGCGCGGGACATACGCTCCAATGCCCCGGTTAACACGAACGTCTTGCCATCTAATCCCCCACCTACGAGGTCCGACCTCGTAGATTTTTGTTCTTGGATTCTTATCCCGTACTTTTGTAACTTTTGCAAAAGTTTGATGTTATTTTTATCTCCAAACCAATCATATATACTTTTTGCCATCACCGGCCCAATATCATACATATTGTTCAGCGTTTCTAAATCTGCCTTCCCAAGATTATCCAGAGTTTTAAAATGGCGCGCCAATACAATAGCGGTTTCTTCCCCTACATGGCGGATTCCTAAAGCATATAAAAAGCGAGAGAGCGTGATTGTTTTACTGTTCTCAATCGCGGTAATAATATTATCTGCTGATTTCTCACCAAACCGCTCCAATGGTTCAAGATCACCGATTTTTAAGGTAAACACATCAGAGGCGTCTTTAATTAATCCGCCATGGATCAATTGTTCTACAATTTTTTTGCCCACTCCCTCAATATCAAATCCACCTTTAGAAACAAAATGGGTAAGAGAGCGATGCTCAATTGCAAAACATTTTTTATTTAAACAATAGTGCGCTGCTTCTGATGATTTTCGTCTTACTTGCCCATGACACACGGGGCATTTTTTAGGCATGACAAACACTTTCTGGCTGCCATCGCGTAATTCTTTTAAAGCCTGAACTACATCAGGAATGACATCACCAGCTTTTTCAATAATGACCGTATCGCCAATTCTCACATCCAAACGTTTAATTTCATCCTCATTATGCAGTGTTGCACGGGAGACCACCGTCCCCATGATAGTCACTGGTTTTAATTTTGCCACAGGCGTTAATGCCCCTGTTCTGCCGACTTGAATTGTGATATCTTTGACAATCGTGGTTGCTTGCTGAGCCGGAAATTTATATGCCCGCATCCAGCGCGGCGACTTCCCCACTGCGCCTAATTGTTTTTCTTGCTCAATGTTATTGACCACGATCACAACTCCATCATAGTTAAATGGCGCCTGCGCTCTTTTATTCTGCCATTTTTTGTAATATGCCTCAACCTCATCTACATTGCCACAATACCGCGTTTGCGTATCAGTTTTAAATCCTAACTGTTTTAATATATCATGAACCTGTTGATGTGACCGCTGTCCTATATCAGTAATAATTTCAAACACATAGCAGTCCAAGGGCCGAGACGCAGTTATTTTTGGATCTAATTGGCGAATCGATCCCGCGACCACATTGCGCGGATTAGAAAAAATATGCTTTCCTTCTTTTTTCTGTTTTTGATTTAATCTTTCAAAATCATATTTGCGCATAAAAATCTCGCCTTGAACCACTACATCAATATCGCGCTCTAAGTGCAAAGGAATTGCTTCAATGGTTTTAATGTTTTGTGTCACATCCTCTCCAACCAATCCATTGCCGCGCGTTGCTGCTGTTGCTAATATTCCTTTTTTATAGGTCAAAACAATATCCATGCCATCCACTTTTCGCTCGCAAAAATAATCAAACCTAGAAGTCGGAGGCCGGGCCTCCGATTTTTTTACATAGTCGCGCATGTATTTTTCCCATTCTTGTAATTCCTCAAAGCTAAACACATCTTCTATTGATAAAATTGGCTCAGGATGGTGAACTTTTTTAAATTTATCTAATGGCGTGCCTCCTACTCGTTGTGTGGGCGAATCAATGGTAATCAGATCAGGGTATTGCTGTTCAAGCTCAAATAATTCATGTTTTAAAGAATCAAGTGCGGCATCGGAAATTTCTTGTGTATCCAAAACATGGTATAAATACCGATGACGATGTATTTCTTTTCTTAGCTTTGTAATCCGTTTTTTTACCCTCTCAAGTTTTCCTTTGGAAAATTTGGGAGGGTGAACTTCTGCCTTATCCATACCTCTATTATACCAAATTTTTATATTAAAAAAAGGCATTGCCCACTCAACTAAATCTGGTATAATAGTTTTAGCCCCAGTTCAGGGCCCGTAGTACTATGAAGTAAAACACTCGTGTTGACAACGAGGGTAGCGGGTGCAAGTCCCGTCGGGTCCACTGGGGCTTTTAGTATAACAAAGTTATCCACAGGAGAAAAATTGACAAGATATTTTTATGTGATATAATAATAATACTCTCGTTGTCAACAATGTAGTTTACTACATAAACTACGGACTCGATAAGAGATCCGAAAGAAACTCCTTGCGGAGTTTCTTTTATTTAACAAAAAAAGGCAACGCCTTTGCGCAAGTTTTGAACACTTGGGGACCGAGTCCCCAAGTAGTCCCCAAGTACCTAAGTTACTAGTTACTGATTACTAGTTACTCGTTTTTATTCTTCGCCTGCTTCAGGCGCGGGATAACATTTTGTCTGGCCGCTCAAGGTAGTTGATGAGCCATTTGACTCACCTGCTTCATTGGTTGCGGTGAGTTTATAATGATAGTTGGTAAACGGTATAATGCGCTTATCAGTAAAACAGCATGCAGTTGCGTCTGCTTGTACTTTGCCGCACAAACCATCGTTTACATTTACCTGATGGCATACCACGCCCGTGCTATCGACGCCGCAATCAGCGCCGCCGCAATCTCCTGCTTCATAATCAAGCCGAATTTGCTCTGGTGTTTTTGCCACATTATAAATTGAGACATTGTCAATCACCCCGTCAAACGCGTCCGTATTTGCTTGAGATAATCCAAGCCGCAGTCCGCCGTCTGATGCTTCAGTTGTTTGTGTGCCCGTAACTTTTAATTCTCCACTAATATATATTTTTATGGTTGTGCCTGACTTAGTCAGTGCTGCATAATACCAACTGCCAGCTACGGGCACCACTGTAGAATCAGTATACGCACCGCCGAGAAAGGATACAATGGCATCATTAGTTGCACCTGCATTGCCTGAGTCATTAATCAACAGCCATTGACGGCCGGTCCCTGTGCCATCTTCTTGTGTCAAAATATTTTGATCGGTGGTCTTGCCAAGGGCATCAACATTAAACCATAATTCCACGGTAAAATCAGTGCTTGAGACGTTGGCAGGAGAAAAAACATGAGGCAAATCAATATAATCATCCGTGCCATCAAAGTGCCGCGCATTACTAAAGAGCGCGGTTGTTTCAACTGACGGCGGGGTATCAAAATCAGTTCCCGTGGCATTGGTAGTGTCAGCATCAGTCGCGGTCCCGGTATTAAGGCTTCCAGAAGAATCAACAACGGTTGTACCAGAACTCTCATTAAACTTCCAGTGTCCCACTAAATCAGTGGTCCCGTCGTTGTTTGCGTCATAATCCAATGATTCGCCTATATGACCAACGGCCTCACATCCACTGGTATTTATTGACGTATCGCATCCGGTGCTGGTCAATGCCCGATACGGATTATACCCATCTGCATTAGAAACTGCATCCCACGTAATGGTAATCTGGCCGCACACACTGGTGTCAATACTCATGCCAATGCTTACGGGACACAACGTGGTGGATTTCCACTTCGGCGCAGGGTTTGAAGTTGGACTATCAGTAATAAACGTATCACCGGTCTCATTATGCGCCTCAACACTATAACAATAACCCGTATTTTCACTTAATCCTGTATCAGACAATGAACATTCAGTTAACGAACAGGTATCTAAATAACTATTTTCAGTATAGCCGCTTGCTGTGCACCCTGAAGAATTAGAACACGCATCGCAGGTGGTGCTTGACTGTTGTTCCCGCCAGTAGCTGTAGCTATCAGCCCAGGTAGATGGTTCCCATTGCACTAACATTTGGGTGCAGCTCACACTGCTGTCAGTGGTCAATGTATTAAACGCCACGGGCGCAGGCGGATCATCATCAAAATCACCCCATCCTGCTGAATATGGCTTGCGCCGCTCATAGTCTGCGCTAATCTCAGCAGCCGTCTTTATCCGGTTATATATGGAAACATTGTCAATTTGGCCACCGTATCCAAACTCCGCATGGTTAACCGCATCTAGGTTTCCAAGGATTAAACTGGCTGCAGCGTCACCGTCTATTGAACCAGCGGGGGCTGCTGTTGTCGTTATCGCCTGAGAGATACCGTTTACATACATAGTTGGGTTATTATTTGATGACGAGCCATTATAAACCATAGCTATGTGATTCCAAGAATTTGCCAATGTCACCCTGCTCGCTGTATTCCACCTTCCTTGGGTAGTGGTGAAAAGATGGGTAAATGCGATATCTGCATCATTGCCTAAAATGTCATCTAAATAAATATACCACCCAGCCCATTTACTTATCAATACCTTGTAGGTTGTCCCCCCACCAGTCCCGCTCCATTTTATCCAAGCTTCTATAGTGCCACCACCATTAAATAGGTTGTCAATAGAAGTACCACTTCCAACATTCACATAATCATTCGTGCCGTCGAATTCTCCTGCGCGGGAAAAAATTCCCTTATCAATGGTGGTAAGACCGCCTTGGGCGACCCCGTGATTATTACTTCCTGATCCATCAACAACTTCATCCACGGTCCCCTCCAAGGTATGCTCATTAAACTTCCAGTGCCCGACCAAATTGGTTGTACTCACTCGTTCATTATTACTCCGCTCACCCATAAATCCGCCTAAGGTATAAAAACCAAGATAATCTTTCAAATATGCGCCCCATACTTTATCACCGCGCGTATGGCCGCGCAAGCTTAACCATCCGCCCTCTTCAGAACTGATTGCTTTTGCCCACCCCGATACTTCCATATGCGCGTCATTAAAAATTTCATTACCTGTTTTTGCCCGATTCCACACCGATACATTGTCAATCACGCCGTTAAAATACGTATCTAATGCGAGAGAGCCGAATTTAGTGCCAATATATAAGGGCTGTGTTGAGTCGTGTATAGACGCAGGCACGCCGGTCAATTGAACCGCAGCCAATCGTCCATCAACAAAAATCCTCAAACTCTGTCCTGCAATATATTTTCCTGCCACATGATGCCATTTTCGTACATCCGTAATCGGCTTATTTTTACACACGCCTTTATCACACAATCCACCGCCCGTACACGTGGTATTAGTCGTACAACTCGCGCCAGGATTACCTCCGCGAATACATGTACCCGCGCAATCAGTATCAACCGTACATACATTGCCATCACTCGTGCCACCAATGCATTTTGAATCCTGGGTAAC
>JALLOP010000064.1 GCA_027718005.1 Patescibacteria group bacterium AH-259-L07
GCAACGACAGCATTCGCGGGTGATCCAATGCCTGGCCTGGACATAACTATTGAACAAATCCCCGGAGGGAAAGTTTCTACCAAAAAATACGATTCTTCGCTGTCAAGTAAATCGATTGGGCAGGTAAGGATGGGGGTTGGTAATGTCCTTCTTGGCTATGGCATCGGCGGCGCGGAAATCAACCAAGTTACCGATGCGCTTGAGGGCAGCGGGGCCTATGAAGCTGAGCTTAAGTCGTTTCTTATTGCAATCGGAATAAATGAAAATGATGCACAAGCGATTCTTGTAGAATTCGATAAGCTTGGAATTGCAATTAATGAAGAAGGCCTGCAGGCAATTTCTACTCCTGATACAGGAGATGCCTCAAAAACCTCCGCCGCACAACCAGAATCCAAGGAAGATAATTATGACTTTTCGGCACCCACAGGAGATACTCCACAACCCGCAACAGGTACAATCAAAATCAAGGATTCAAACGAGGGAGCAATTTCTACTCCTGACACGGGAGATACCTCACGATCCGCAACAGGATGTAAAAACGATAGTCAGTGTTCTGTGGGAATGGTCTGCTTTGAGGGTTTATGTATTCAAGCACCTCCTATTAAAGGAGGCGGAGATCCGCTCAAAGGGCTGAACATATCAAAAGCAAAGAAAGTTAAACACGAGATTAGTTCTGGGTGTGCAAACGATAGTCAGTGTTCTGCGGGAATGGTTTGTTTTGAGGGCGTATGCGTTGAAACACCTCCACAAGGAGGCGGAGATCCGCTCAAAGGGCTGAACATATCAAAAGCAAAGAAAGTTAAACACGAGATTAGTTCCGGTCCTGATTCAGGCGGGACAGGAGATATTCCACAGGCTGGTTTTAAAGAAATTTCCGGAATAGAGAGCGAAACCGGGATAATTGAAATCAAGGATGGTGATGACATGACTATTCGTAAGCGCCCTGGGAGAACGAAATACTCAAATATTGTACTTAAACGAGGGTTTATTAATGACCCATCTTTAATTGAACAAGACAGAACTGTATTTCATAATGCAGCAAAAAGCGCTATACAAGATATGAAATCCATCGCGCCGGAAGAAAGAAAAAATTTGATAGACGAACTTCAAATCAGCCGCCAGACATTTCGAGAAAATGTGCGGGTCTTACGCCAAAACCTTCGTAAGGACGCAAAAGAACTTCGTGAAAATTTCAGAGAGACAATAGTTCGAACCATAGGACATGTTGACCATGGGAAAGCCGCGCGTCTTAAAACGGCTCATGGCAGGGGGCTGCGAATGTTAAATCGTCTTGGTTCAGCCATAGATCGTTTTGGCAACATTATCGGCAGATTAGAATCACGAATTGAAAAGCTGGAGGATCGGGGACTTGACACCTCATCAGTCATTTTACTGATTGAAGAAGCTAAGAACACGAAAGTTGGAACAGAAGCAACAATGGAGACGCTTAAAGAAAAGTATGAATCACTTCTTAAAGGCGAAAATCTTCAAGGGATTGGGAAAGAAGCTCGTGAGATAGCGCAAGAGCTTAAATCAGAGATTAAAAATCTTCACACCAAACTCAGCGAGATTGTACAGGCCATAAAAGGTTTGATACAAGTGTCAAACATTGGTATTGGCGAAGAGGGCGTTAATTAACAGAAATCCTTAAACTAATCTCATATGAACAAAAAAACACTTATTATTGCAATTATAGCGCTCGTCATTATCGTTGGTGGTGTGCTTTTCTTTAGTCCAGCGCAGCCGGAAAGTCAACAAAAAGAGGCGCTGACAATTGAGCAGGATTTGACTCCCATTGAATTATCACCAGAAGAACAGCAAGCGCTTCAAGACGAAGGTATTGAACCGCTTTCTAGTGAAGAAGATATGAAAGCAAAAGATTTGCAAAACGTGCGATTTTCTGATGAGATCGATGATATCGAGGCTGATCTTATTGAAACCGATCTTTCAGGGCTTGATGTAGAACTTGAATTAATTGAGGACGATCTTTCAGGATTCTAGCCATGTAATGACCACTAAAAACATTCCCTAAAAATCCCTCAACGGTTTCAGTTTTCCTGACGCCAGAGACCTGAGTGTTTCTGTATTCGGTTTTGGAAAGATTATATCGGGGATTCAACCTCTGATATGTCGAAACTATTATGAGTTCGTATAATATACAATTTCTACATTAAATCACAAAAACACTTCGTAACGAGTATAGATGTTTAGAGTTATCCACAGTGCATATACTTGACAAATGGTAAGATTTTTTATAAAGTAAGTATTAGATATAAAGTAAGAATTAAAATTAAGTAATACTACTATGAATTATTTAACTACTATTACAAAAAAAGGGCAAATTACGATTCCAAAAGAAGTGCGGGATGCATTAAAGATCGAGGCATCTAAAAAACTTTTAGTTGAATTTAAGAAGGGAAGAAAAGAAATCAGAATAAAGCCTACTGATGATTTTTTAGATGTTGTCAAGAATATAAAAGTAAAAAAGAAAATTGACCCTGTTAAGTTAAGAGAATCAATGGAAAAATCGTATGAAAGGTTCTAGTTATTTCTTAGACACAAATATTTTTTTGCGGGTGATTTTTAAGGATGATGATAGAAAAGCCAAAGAGTGTCAGAAATTGTTTGAAAAAATAAAAATAGGTGGACTAAAAGCATTTACCTCTCATTTAGTATTAGCTGAAATAGTTTGGGCGGGAAAAACTTGTAACCTTTCAAAGCAAGAGATAGTAATTATTTTAAAAGGAATTTTAAATTTTAAAAATTTAAAAATCATTGACACATTTGATCTGGCTCCTGCAATAGAGAATTATGAGGCCCATAATATAAAATTTATTGATGCGTTAATAGCTTCTATTGCTTCGATATATAAGAAGAATACGACCATTGTTTCATATGATAAAGATTTTGATAAATTAAAACTCAAAAGAGTTGAGCCATCGGATTTAATAAAATAGGTAACTCTATTTTTAAACTACGCATAATCCTGAAAAAAATATGAGTGACAAAAATACTGTTTTAAAAAGTAAATATTCCTATAATAGGGGAGTGGTGGATATTTTAAACTATATTAATAAGAACCTCACTTCGTAAGAACCTTGACGTTTAAAATGTTTATTATTTTTAATGCTAAACTTTAATAATTTTAGATAAGGTAGTTGTATACAGGAGTTTTCCGCAGAGAGGTATTGACCGTTAGAGAGTTATTGACAAGGATATGTTGATATATGGATACCTAGAGTTATCCACAGACAAGCTCTCTAACGGGATTGACATTTATTAACCATTGTATATACTTTAGATATAAGAACCTGCTCACTACGTTCGCAGAACCTTGAAGTTTATAAGGAGTGATATCTGTATCCAAACTTTATGAAAACAGTAATTAATATAAAAACGGATAAAGAGATTAAAATAAAAGCCCAAAAAATAGCAAAAGAGCTCGGGCTTCCTTTAAGTACAGTTGTAAATGCGTATTTAAAAGAGTTTGTGCGAGAGCGATCTGTGCGTTTTTCGGTTGAGCCGGAGGTTAGGCCGGAAGTGGGGAAGCTCCTAAAGCAGGCGAGCAAGGATTATAAGGAGAGAAAAAATATCAGAGGACCCTTTATAACAGCTGATGAGGCAATAAAGCATTTACATTCGTGATTGTTAAATTCCATAAAAATTTTCTGAAGAGCTATAAAAAATTGCGAAAGAGTGAACAAATAAAATGTGATGAGCGCATTGCACTGTTTATACATAAACCGTTTCATCTACTTTTGAACAACCGCACCCTTTCGGGAAAGTATAAAGGATACAGAAGTATTAATATTACAGGCGATCTGCGTGCACTGTATGAGCCGGTTTCTAAAAAGACGGCTCTTTTTATTATCGTAGACACTCATAGTAAGTTATACTCATGACAGCATAAATTAAATACTTGCAACATAGTTGTGGCGTTTGATATTACAGGTTGAGAATTTAAAAATGGAATTACAAACGCCAAAAAGTATGATACAATTTTTAAAATAAATTCTTTTAATATAATGCAAGCTATGAACAGTGGCATTTCCGATTCTGTTTTGCGTGAGTTAAAATCAAGAGGCATTACTTTAGCCATGAGTACGCTCACCAAACATAAGCATCAAGGATTGATGAGCACAGTGTTTACGGTACAGTCGAATAAAGGAGAGTTGATTGTGCATATCTCAAAGCTCGTGGAAGAGCATCGACGAAACAAGGTCTGGGAAAAGTTTTCCGGCCTTGCAAAGCTTATTAAACTTCATCCGGAAATTCCAACGGCACCAATCCTCTGTGCCTACCATGATGATGGCATATTTGTGCTTGTGCAGAAAATGCTTGATGGCGATCCTGCAGGAGAGAGAATTCTTAAAAAAGGAGTTTTTATTGATGAGTGGCATGCTGACAAAATTCTTGTTCGGCAAGTATTGAAAGCACTGGCTGCAGTGCACGCAATACAGCTTGAGAAATTTGGTTGGCCTGTTGTTTCCCCCCATGGAGCGTTAAAAGGTTTGTATAGAACATTTAAAGAGTTTTTTGAAAAAGAGTCGCCATTGTGGATTGAGACAATAGTGGAAAGCAACAAAAAATTTTCAAAAAATTTATCGTTATCCCACTCACTTAAAACATTTATACAAAGAACAATTTTAGACATTACATATAATGGCCCGTCGGTTCTTGTTCATGGAGATGCCATCAACCCGAGCAATGTCCTGGTCAACAAAGGGAGAATTTCATTATTGGACTGGGAATGGTCGATTGCTGCAGATCCGGCATGGGAGTTTTGTGATCTTGGATGGTGGCCATTTCTTGATCGCGAAAGCCTCATACCCTATTTTGAAGCCAGTCATATGGCTAACGAATCTGAAAAAGAAAAATTTTTACAACGTATTCAGCTTTATATTCCGCTTTGGCTTTTATGGGGCACATATATGCATGCCAAGGACTCTGATCTTAAGATATACAATGCATTGCGCGACCTTCTAATATTAAAATGTCAACCATATCTTGAGTTATAAAGGATTTTAAAAATTTAAACGCATGTATTCATCTACAAAAAAATGGAATTACAAACGCCAAAAAGTGTGTTAAAATGGAGTTATGTATACCAAAATACTCAAAAGAATTGAGCCATCGGATCTAATAAAATAAGCAACTTTATTTTAAAACTATGACAAGTCCTGAAAAAAATATAGAATTTTCTTTTGAGAATAAAAAAATTCAAGCCTTACAAGCGTTAAGGCTCGGGCTTAATTCTATTTACACACCATAGCATTCGCAGGAAAGCAAGATTCAATATTATGACGAAGCCTTTGGTCGCGACGCTTTTGCAAAGATAGAAGAGTTATACATGGCCATATGGGAAATTGAGTCCAGCGGTGATACGTCTAAGGTAGATGAGTTGATTGAGAGTTGTAAACAGTTTTGGAAAGAAATAGAGCCAAAAATTAATATACAGAAAAATGTTCCAAAATCAAAAGATCGCAATTCAAAAGATGCTTTTGATTGGTTTTTTGAGATTTTGGGCGAGTTTTCTAAAGAAAATTAATTTATTAGACAAAAAACGTGCTATTGTAATAGAAAAACGCGGATGTCTTGAAGGCCATTAAACATATTATCTATGGACAATACTATTGATGAAATAAAATCACGGCTGGATATTGTCAGTGTCATTTCTGAATATATCCAATTAAAGCCGGCAGGCACCAGCTTTAAAGCATTGTGTCCTTTTCATCGTGAAAAAACACCGTCTTTTTTTGTTTCACCCGAGCGACAAATTTGGCATTGCTTTGGAAGCTGCGGAAAAGGAGGTTCAATTTTTGATTTTTTAATGGAAATGGAAGGGCTTGAATTTCCTGAGGCCTTGCGCATTTTAGCACAAAAAGCAGGAGTTGACCTTAAAACACATGACCGCCGTTCAAGAAGTAAAAAAACAAAATTATTAGATATATGCAGATTATCAGTAAAATTTTATCACAAAATACTGTTTGAATCTTCTTTAGCTGAGGAGGCGCGGAAATATTTAAAACAGCGCGGGTTAGATAAAAAAACTATTCAGACATTTGAGTTAGGATTTGCACCAGACAAGTGGGATACACTTTTAACATTTTTAAAAAAACGTGGATATAACGAAAACGATATTGAAGAAGCAGGATTGGTTCTCAAGCACGAGGGAAGGCGAAGTGGATATCATGACCGATTTCGAAACAGAATTATGTTTCCCATTCATGACTTGTTCTCTCAAACGGTTGGATTTACCAGCCGTGTTCTGCCTGGCACTGAAGATGAAAAAAAGTTAGCAAAATATATTAACACGCCAGAGACACCCATATATAACAAAAGTAAGATCTTATATGGTTTAGATAAAGCTAAGGCTGATATAAAAAAGCAGGATAATGTTATTTTAGTTGAAGGAAATATGGATGTGATTGCTGCGCATCAGGTTGGGACCACTAATGTGGTATGTACTTCAGGGACCGCACTTACCCAGAATCATGTTTCGCTTCTGCGCCGCTATACTGAAAATGTGTTACTTGCATTTGATCTTGATTTAGCAGGGCAAAGCGCTACTGATCGGAGCATTGATTTATTGCTTCGCGAAGGGCTTGATGTTAAGGTGATTCAGTTAGAACAAGGCAAAGATCCTGATGAGTGTATTCGAGAAAATCCACGTCTATGGAAAAAGGCTATTACCGCTCCCTTGCCTATTATGGAATATTATTTTTCTTTAGCTACCAGAGGTAAAGATCTAAACACGATTGAAGATAAAAAAGCAATAACTAAGGCTTTGCTTCCCAAAATTGCAAAACTAGGAAATCCTGTAGAGGCCGGTTTATGGTTGAAAAAGTTAAGCGCAGTGGTAGATGTTTCAGAAGTATTTTTGCGTGACGCATTGAAGAAAAGTAAACAAATACATTTAAAACAACACGGTATTGATTTGAATCGAAGAGAAAAAGCTTCACCTCAACAGCAGGCGGCAGATAGATTTCTCGCCCTTATATTGCAATATCCTCAAAAAGGAGAAGAATTTATTCATACTATTGTCTTAGATATGTTTGTTCTTCCCGAAGCGCAAACGCTGGTACGTGCAATAAAAGATGTATATAACAAGGACAAAAAAATTGAAGTCAAAAAGATTAAAAAAAATATAGCCAAGGATAGAAAAACAACTAATTATATAAACTTTTTATTCTTTTTAAGCGAAAAAGAATATGAAAACTATACGGCTGATGATGTTTATAAGGAGTTAAGCCGTCTTTTTATGGTTTTGAAAAAACACTACATAACTCAAAAAATGGAAAAACTCGTAGGTCAATTAAAACAAGCAGAAGAACAAAAGGATGAGGATACAATAAAGAAAATAAGTACACAAATTGTACGGCTTTCACAAGAGTTAGCAAAATAAACAATGCCTAAAATAATAAAATTTCCAGAAGATAAAGCTGAAAAATTAATGCAAAAAGTGTGGCAGCGGGGCTTTGTTACAGAGGATGAATTACTTCATACCTTTGATAGATTGGAAAAATATTTGGATGAGTATGAAGCGTTTCTAGATACGTTAGAGGCAAAAGGAATTCAGATAATGGAGTCAAGAGAAAAATTGCTGTCAAGACCGAAACAAGAAGAGAGCGGTAAACTATTTTTTGATTTAACCAAACTTTCTGCCGATTCAATACAAATGTATTTAAAAGAGATTGGGCGAGTCCCTTTGATAAACTCAAAAGAAGAAATTGAGCTTGCGAAACGAAAAGATGCAGGAGATAAGCAGGCAGAAAAAAAATTAATAGAAGCAAATCTGCGTTTGGTGGTCAGTATTGCAAAAAAATTTGTTGGCTATGGACTTACCTTCTTAGACCTTATCCAAGAGGGTAATATTGGATTATTTCGTGCTGTTGAAAAATATGACTGGAGAAAAGGATATAAATTCTCAACGTATGCAACGTGGTGGATTCGCCAAGCAATTATTCGTTCGTTAGCTGATCAATCGCGTACCATTCGTATTCCCGTTCATGTAGTTGAGGTGTTGGGCAAGTTTAAACAAGCAAATCGATATTTAGTTCAGCAATTAGGCCGCCAGCCAACGCCAGAAGAAATTGGTGCCGAATTAGGGGTGCCGGCTGAAGAAGCGCGGTATTTACGAAAAATTTCTCAAGACGTAATTTCACTAGAGACGACCATAGGGGATGAAGATGATAGGGACACTGAACTCCTTGATTTTATAAAAGATGTGAAAAGTATTGCCCCTGACAAAGCGGCAGCGTTAATGCTTTTGCGACGGTATATGAAAGAGATTATTAGCGATCTATCGCCGCGAGAACAAAAGATTTTAGATATCCGATTTGGACTGGCAGATGGGGTTGCCCATACGCTTGAAGAAGTTGGCCAGGTTTTTGGGGTAACACGTGAGCGAATTCGTCAAATTGAAGCCAGGGCGCTTGATCGCATTAGAGATATCAAAGGCATTGA
>JALLOP010000065.1 GCA_027718005.1 Patescibacteria group bacterium AH-259-L07
TGCGGTATTGGATGATCGGCGCTACCAGCTTAAGAAAAAAGTCTCTGACAAGGAAATGGAGCTGCTGAACATCGAACCTGATGAGTTTCATGGCGAATGGAACTATATGATTAAGCCGAGGCATCCGGTGTAAAGTTTATTCTTTTACGCCCCCTAAGTCTGTCAATCCTTCCTGTTGTGGTTATGTAAACGCTCTCCTTTCTTTTCAATCTTGTAAAGAGCATTTGTATTATGGCAGAAGAGTTAAAAAAAAACCCTGATATCATTTTGATACAGGGTTTTTATGATTCAGGCAGATTCTCTTTTTCCCATGGTTTAGCTTCTGGTTTTGCAAATCGGTAGATCATGTCAGCCCTATCATATTCTGAAAATTCATAATCTAGAGGATGTTTGTCAGCATTGGGACCGCCCACCATATAAATACACTCTTCCGGACAAGGATATACGCAGAGGTTACAGTAGCAGCATTCACTCATATCAATATCAAAGCGGGTAACGAGCAGTCGTTTCTGTGTTCCGTGTGATGTTTCACCTGTATGACCAGCATCAGGGATATCAACACCTTTATCAACTTTAACGGTTTCAATTTTGATGCAATCAACTGGACATACCCGTTCACATTTTAAGCATCCGATACAGTCATCCATATCAACATGCAGACGTGAGCGAATCACATTATAGTCCTTCTCTTCAAATCCAATATTTCTTTCAGGTCGAGGCCAGCGTTCTTCAGGATATTGAAGAGTGACAATTCCTTTCCGAGCATGGAGTAAATGTCTCATAGTAACGCGCATACCTGTAGAGAGGGTGGTTATCGCTTGCCAGATATTTGAGAAATACTGTTTTACCCCATCCATAGTTATTTTCCCCCCTTGTTTTTTTGTACCAATCTCTTCAGCCATGTGTTTCTGAAATTCTTATCTGGTGATGTTTTGAGAATCTTTTCTTGAAGTAATAAGATTCCTTCAATTAATGCTTCTGGTCGTGGTGGACATCCGGGAACATAGACATCTACGGGGATAACCAAATCTACGCCTTTGAGGACATGATATCCATACTGCCAGTACGGGCCGCCGCTGGTGGCACAACTGCCCATTGAGATTACGTACTTGGGTTCTGCCATTTGTTCATACAGTTTTTTTACGCGGAGCGCCATTTTCATCGTAACTGTTCCGGCAACAATCATCACATCTGCCTGGCGGGGAGAGGAACGCGGCATCATGCCAAGTCGTTCGAGGTCGTGTCGAGAAGCAGCAGTTGCCATCATTTCAATCGCACAACATGCGAGGCCAAACTGAAAATACCATGGTGAAGTTGATCGAGCCCAATTAACCAGTTTGTTGAGTGGTGCAAGAATAACGTCAGCAGATCCATCTTTTGCCATTTGTTATCTCCTTTCATATTTGTTTTCAAAGAATCTATACACAGTATAGCATACTATTAAAAAAAAGAAAAGGCCCCACAACAGTTTTATTTTATTGCGGGCCTTTATCTGATATTGTGATGTCATAGATTTCTTCAAATTCGTCTGTGGGAATCATTCGAATGGCATCCCAGGTAAGCTTGGTGCAGACACGTGCGCAGATTTGGCATCCAATACATTCATCAAATCTGATTTGAACCGGTGGGACAGGGATGTTGTACTTTTCATAGGGCACTGTCTCAATACAGTCAACAGGACAAAACGGAACACATACTTGACAACCGGTACAGCTATCTTCGTCAACCACAGCCATGAGCCGTGGTCTTTTTTTCTTGGTACCAATTTCATCAACACATTCAGGAACACCCTTATAGTGTGGATGATACTTCTTTTTCGCCATTATGGGGCTTCTTGACCAAATGCTTCATAGTTCATCGCGATATACTTTTCCCATTCATCAGGAACTTCTTCGTCGACAAAAATAGCTTCCACCGGGCATTCTGGTTCGCATGCAGCGCAGTCAATACACTCCTCAGGATCAATAAACAGCTGCAATCCATCTAGGTTTACATTCGGATCTGCTGCTTTCATATCTTTCATCTCTTGTCCTGCATCTGGATTTTTCACGTTAAAATGAATGCAATCAACTGGGCATACATCCACGCACGCGGTATCACATACGCCAACACATGGTTCAGTGATAATGTAGGTCATGACATAACCTCCTTATATTTTGTGGCTCGCCTCATACGAGGTGAGTCAGTTTCCAAAGAGCATATATAGCATAGCACACAAAAGGGGAATGTCAAGAAGGCCTGTGGAAAACTTAAAGACCAAGAATAAAAAAAGGAAAACCCCGTCATCAGTTTTAGCTGAGGTGGGGTTTTTGCTAAATCCTGCTCTTCTCCCTACATCATCCACTCAATGATTTTTGAAGACTGCGCTTCAGTAAGGCCGAGTGACCGATGTGCAAGAGGTCCTCCTTCATCAAGAATCGGTTCCAATTGCTCGAGTGTAGGTCTCTCTGTGTTTTGTAAGAAGAGCCCGGTATAGATTTCATCTCCCCAGATCATGGCCTTCTCACATGCCGTTTTCCAGTCAGTAGGGTCGTGACCCTCGTCTTCCAAGTGCTTTATCCGTTGCTTAAAGAATGTATGAGTATTCTCGTGATTATAGGTGACGCAAGGGCTGAATATATCAATAAAGGAAAAGCCTTTATGCTGAATTGCCTGTTTTATAAGGTTTACGAAGTAGCTGCCCTCACTACTGTAGGCCCGGGCCACAAAGGTGGCTCCGTTTATGATAGCTGAAGTAAGGGGATTAACGGGTAATTCCACGTTCCCGTATGGCGTACTCTTGGTTTTCATTCCCATACGACTTGTGGGAGATATCTGGCCGGTTGTGAGTCCGTAGATCTGGTTGTTCATGACCAAGTAGGTGAGATCAATATTTCGACGCGCAGTGTGTGTAAAATGGTTACCACCAATCCCATAGCCATCTCCGTCACCGGCAGTAACGATTACGGTCAGTTCATGATTGGCAAGTTTAGCGCCTGTGGCCACGGGAAGGGCACGGCCATGAAGTGTATGCATACCGTAGGAGTTGAAAAATCCAGGGAAATTTGAGGAACAGCCGATACCACTAACCACGAGAATCTTGTGGGGTGGGAGTCCAAGTTCTGAACACGCCTTTTGAAAGGCGTTCAAGACACCAAAATCTCCACATCCGGCACACCAATCTGGATTAACCTTTCCCTTGTAATCCTTTGGAGATAACGTGCCTTGAGGTTTGTCAGCGTTCTTCTTCTTTTTATCACTCATTATTTTTCTCCTTTCATGTTTTAGTTACTAAAGAGCAGTAATAGTATAGCACACATAGTGAAAAAAATCAAGAGGTTATGTGGATAAGTAAAAGAGAAACCCCGTCATCAGTTTTAGATGAGGCGGGGTTTATTTGAAAAACCGTATTGCTTTCTTAATTCCTTTGTATAGGCAGTCAATTTCTTCAGGTGTGTTATACAGGTAAAAACTTGCGCGACACGTGGCAGGAACATCAAGTTTTCGCATACTAGGCTGTGCACAGTGATGTCCTGCGCGGATGGCAATGCCAACTTGATCAAGAATTTGTGCGAGATCATGAGGATGAATATCAGCAACATTAAAACTGATAACTGCACCATGAGCGGGTGAGTGTCCGTAGATCATTACTTCATCAATAGAGACAAGGGCATTAAGAGTATAGCGAGTGAGTTCTTGTTCATAGCGATGGATGTTCTCGATGCCGATGTTAGTGAGGTAATCAAGAGCCGCGCCAAGACCAATAACCTGAGCAATATTGGGTGTCCCGGCCTCAAATTTATACGGTACCTCATTCCAGGTAGCATGCTCCATCGTTACTGAGCTAATCATTTCTCCACCTCCTAAAAATGGGTCCATAGATTCTAGCAGCGAGCGCTTTCCGTAGAGCACGCCAACGCCAGTCGGGCCCAACATCTTATGCCCAGAGAATGCCAGAAAATCGCAATTCAATTCACCAACATCCACACTCATATGGGGGACACTTTGCGCTCCATCTACTAAGACGAGCGCACCAACATGTTTTGCATACGCAATAATTTTTTCAACCGGATTGATTGTTCCGAATACATTGGATTGGTGATTGATAGCAACAAGTTTGGTTTGATCAGTAAAATACTGCTCAGGTTTATCTAATTTGAGTACTCCCTTGCGTGTGATAGGAATATATCTGAGTGTGGCACCAGTATCACGAGCTGCTAATTGCCAGGGGACAATATTACTATGATGTTCCATTTCAGTGATGAGAATCTCATCGCCAGGACCGAGATTGTGACGTCCCCATGCATAGGCAACAAGGTTGATTGCTTCAGTTGTTCCACGCGTGAACACAATTGAATGCGGATCATCAGCATTGATAAACTGCGCTACTTTTACTCTGGTTGATTCATACGTTTTTGTGGCTCGTTCACCCAATGCATAGATGGCACGCCGCACATTTGCATTATATTCAGAATAGTAGCTAACCACGGCATCAATCACTGATTGCGGTTTCTGTGTTGTGGCAGCATTGTCGAGATAGATAAATTTTTTGCCCCTGATACGTTGTTTAAAGATAGGAAAATCATTTCGGATCTGAGAAATATATGCTTTATCCATCATCATAACATTCCGAGTTGAAGCTTGGTTGCTTCAGACATCATACTTTGATTCCATTGCGGATCCCATACTAACTCTACACTCGCTTCGGTAACACCAGGTACAGCTAAAACCTTATTCTTGACCTCATCTGCAATACTATCTCCCATGCCACAGCCAGGAGCGGTTAGCGTCATTTTTATCTCTACCTTGTTTTCACCACTTGACAACTGCTTGATCTCACAAGAGTAGATCAGGCCGAGATCAACAATGTTGACCGGAATTTCAGGATCATAGCACGTTTTCATTTGTTCCCATACTAATTCTTCAATTGTTCTATTATCTGTTTGTTTGATATCCTTTGATGAGCTTACCGGTTCTTTCCCCAGAGCATCAGCATCTTTGCTGTCAATGAGCACCATATTATCATGAATAACTACTGTATAGCTTCCTCCAAGCGACTGGGTGATTCTCACCTCATGCCCTTTCGGAAGAACAACTTTATTGCCCTTAGGAATCAATGTTCCTTCACAATCACGATTTAAGGTAACGACCTCATTGTTTTTCATCGTTACTACCTCCCTGTTTATGTTTTTGAAAAGAACAGATTTAGTATAGCATACTATTTAAAAAAAGAAAAGGCCTTTATAAAAATCCTAATTGTGCTTTTGCTTCTTCGGTCATTTTCTCTGGCGTCCAGCGCGGATCAAACGTAATTACAACATTGCATTTTTTAACGCCTTTTATTTTTTCTACGTTGCTTGTAATATCTTGCATGATATGAGGGCCAAGCGCGCATGCAGGCGTGGTTAACGTTGCTGTAATATCAACAGTGGTTTGCTTATCTTTTGTCTTTACCCTAATATCATAAATTAACCCTAAGCTCCATATGTCAATACGAAGTTCAGGGTCAATACACTTTTTAAGCGCGGTGATAACCTGTTGTTTTGTTACTTTTGCCATATCGTTATTATACTTGAAAGGGTATGATATAGTCAAGTAAAAGAGTTTATGAACGTGAGCTCTTTTATGCTTGTATTTCATGGTGCTCTTTTCAAGGGGAAAATTTTCTTGCTTTAAATCATTATTTTGCTACCATGAAAACCATGGTGTATCAAAAAGAAATCAATGTGTCAACCAAAGGATTTTGTGATGTTATTGATATAACAGATCGCGTTAGTGATACCGTATCTGATTCCAAGATAAAAGAGGGGATTGTCGTGGTTTTTATTACGAGCTCGACTTCTGCCATTACCACGATTGAGCACGAGCCAAATTTAGTTAAAGATTTTGAAGAATTGTTAGAAAAGATTATACCAAAGAATAAACAGTATCGCCATGGCGCAACCTGGGGAGATGATAATGGGTTTTCACATCTACGCGCCAGTTTAATCGGCCCCTCGTTAGCTGTCCCAATAGGTAAGGGCAAGATGACTTTAGGCACGTGGCAGAATGTTGTACTATGCGATTTTGATAACCGATCTCGTGAGAGGACTTTAATTGTTAAAGTAGTAGGGGAGTAATGGATTATTCTTTACTTACATTTATTAATAGCTTTGCAGGTGAGTGGCTATGGCTTGATATGATAGGCATTATATTTTCTGATTTTTTAATTTATGCCATACCCCTTATTATTTTTGGGGTATATTTTATATCAAAAAGGCGTAAGAAAATAGGTAAAATCGTACTTAAAATTATTGGCGCGGTAATTCTTGTTGCGCTGGTGGAGAGCATCACCAATCAAGTAGTAGCGCGGCCGCGGCCGTTTATATCTCATAATGAAATTTATCAATTGGCAAAGTTTTTCGTTCCTCCGACTGATTATTCTTTTCCTTCAGGTCACACGTCACTCGCCTTTGCTATGAGCTTTAGTGTTTTCATAGATTGGAAAAAGTTTGGTTTAGTTTTATTTATTCCTGCGTTTCTGGTTGGTATAAGCAGAGTATTTGTTGGCGTTCATTATCCCACTGATATTGTAGGCGGGATTATCACTGCCATCCTTGCAGTTTTTGTCATAGAATTTTTGGTAAAGCGAACCAAGGTTTTAAAGAGGGATAAAGTAACCCATTGACACCATAGTATATCTTTGATATTGTATGTATTAATAGATCATTGAGAAAGGAGGATTCCATGCAAGTTAAATTAGCAAAACCACAAGGTCCATGTGCAGGTGTTGATCAGGCAATTGAGATAGCGGAGCTTGCACGTGAATTGTACGGCCCGCCGATTTATGTGCGCCACTGGATTGTTCATAACAGACACGCGGTTGAGCCATTGGCACAAAAGGGTGTTATCTTTGTTGAAGAGATCAAGGAGATTCCTCGAGGGTCAAAAGTTATTTTGAGCGCTCATGGCGTAGCACCGAGTGTGTGGAAGGAGGCACGTGAGAGAAATTTAGAAATTCTTGACGCAACGTGTCCCTTGGTAACCAAAGTTCACCTTGAAGTTAAACTCTGGGCAAAGGAAGGCTACACCATTATGCTTATTGGACATAAAGATCATGTTGAGGTAATTGGTACCCGTGGCGAGGCTCCTGATAATGTGATTGTTATCGAATCAGCCAAAGAGGCAGAATGTATTACCGTTCCCGATCCATTAAAGCTAGCCTATGTGACGCAAACAACCCTGAATGTTGATGATACAAAAGAGGTGGTCCAGATGCTCAAAAAACGTTTTCCCCATATTATCGGACCGCAGACCTCAGATATCTGTTATGCAACCAAGAATAGACAGGACGCGGTAAAAAATCTTGTAAAGGTTTCTGATGTTGTATATATTGTTGGATCCCAAGAAAAGAGTTCTAATACCAAGCGTTTATTTGAAGTTGCCACCTCGTGTGGTATTGATACCTGTTTTATTGATAGTGCGAAGGACATATGTAAAGATCAGCTGAAGGATAAGAACGTGATAGGTGTCAGCTCAGGAGCATCAACGCCAAAGTGGGTTGTTCAAGAGGTGGTTGACAAGCTTCGAGAGTTTGGCGCAAAAGACGTTGAGGAGCTCCAAGGGATAGATGAGGATATAACCTTTGCTTCTCCTGCCTTAAAACGGCTTCGAAAAGAAGCGGAAAGGAGGGAAAAGACATGGGTATTTTGATAATAGTTCTCGTCACAAGCTTATTATTTATCCTTATTTTTTTAATTCGCTTCATCTTTATTCGCTTCATCTCTGGCCCGATGAGGGACATCAAGCGCGAGGTTGATTTATTAATAGTGAAGGCGAAGGCGATGGGACCGCAGAAGCCAAAAATAGGAAGGAGTATCTCAGTAGTCGATATCACGCCAGAAAGCGCTTTACGAGTTATGAGAGAACTCGATTGGTGTGATAACCATTCTCCGTTTGAGGAGATTCGTATTCTTTTGAACTCAGATGGAGGATATCTTATCGGGACTCATGCCATTTGTCGCGTAATGAATCAATGTAGGAAGCCAATCGAGGTCAGAAGTTATCAGGCTCGGTCAGCTGCTGCGCTAATTTTAGCCAGTGGAATAAAGGGGAGGCGCTCTGTTTATAAGGGTTCTGAGGTCGCGATTCGTCAAGGCATCTCGGTTGAGTCGTTACCTAAGTACATAAACTATCTGCTTTCGAGATCTTTTGCCAGATTGGACGGAAAATTGTTATCGAAGAGAACGGGTCAACCAATGAGAAAAATATTGGATGATATAAAAAAGAAAACACAGTTTTCTGCCGAAGAAGCAGTAGCATATGGACTTGCAGATAGGGTTGTTGCATACAAGAGAATATGTTTTTAACAAAAAAAAGCGGTACACTATAGGTGCAGCCGCTTTTTTCTTATGACATTATCATATTGCTGCGACATGGCAGAAATTGCCCTTGACA
>JALLOP010000066.1 GCA_027718005.1 Patescibacteria group bacterium AH-259-L07
ACTAACAGGATTTAAATCATTTGCCAATCCTACAATATTAGAATTTCCTAAACCAGGTGGAAATAATTTTAATATTACTGCCATCGTTGGTCCAAATGGATCAGGTAAGACTAATTTAGGAGATGGGATCAGATGGGCCTTGGGCGAGCAAAGTTTAAAAATGCTTCGCGGGAAAAAATCACATGACATTATTTTTTCTGGTTCAAAACAAAAACGACACTTAAACACTGCTGGGGTAACCTTACACTTTAACAATGAAGATGGCGCAGCCCCTATTGAATATAAAGAATTTACTATTACGCGCCGTATCTATAGAAATGGCGAAAGTGAATACAGAATTAATAAATCCCGCACCCGTCTCCAAGACATATTAATATTATTAGCGCGCGCAAACTTTGGACAAAAAAGCTATAGTATTATTGGCCAAGGCATGATTGATCAAATCCTTGTCTCTTCACCACAAGAACGAAAAAAATTTTTTGACGAAGCTACGGGAATAAAACAATATATATATAAGCGAGATAAAGCGCTGAAAAAAATAGAAAAAAGCAAAGAAAATCTAGCACAAGCAAATATTGCGCTCTCTGAAATCGCCCCGCACCTTCGTTCACTTGCCCGTCAAATTAACAAACTCTCTCAGAGATATCAAATACAAGAAAAATTACACGCCCTCCAACAACAATACTATGGCATACGGTGGCATGATTTAGAACAACAAATCACGCGTATTAAAAAACAATGCAATACTAAGATTACGAGTCAAAAACAGCTCGAAAAAGAGATGGACTCATATACGAAAGAATCCCGATCCTTAGCATATGAAAAACCAGATGACAGCTATCAAAAACTGCACCAAGAACATACCAGCATTATTCAAAAACGAGATGAACTTTTTTCCACACAATCAAAACTCCGCGTCCGCTTAACATTTTTAGAAGAAAAAATAAAACAAAGCACTGGCGCTATGAGCTTATCAATAAACGTGGAAAAACTTTTTACTGAACTTAAAAATATTGAGCAACTCCAACAATCTTTTACCAAACAAATCAATGCTGTATCAAGCATCAAAAAACTAAACAATTTACAAAAATCAGCGGCTGCCATACTTAAAAAAATTGAGCATGTTATAAGCTATTTTCAAACGAGCGCGCCAAAAGATTATTCTGATGAACAAACCATAAAAAATATACAACGTGACCTCCAAGACATAGACCCCAATATTGAACAATGTAATCAAGAACTCAAACAATTAAATAAAGAATTATCTCACATTACCTATAAAGAGCAGGATAAGCGGAAAAAACTTCTCCAATGGCAAACTAAAATTCAAAACAAACAACGTGAGCTTACCAACCTTACCAATAGCACTAACGACCTTAAAATTGACATTGCACGGTTAGAAACTAAAAAAGAATCATTAGAAGATGAAATCAAACATGAAACAAGTATGTCTGCTCAAAAAATACTGAGTACGTATGATAAAACATCACCAAAAGAAATTGAATATGAAGCAATACAAAAACTCAAACATCAATTAGACCTCATTGGCGGCATTGATCCAGAAGTAGAAAAAGAATATCCAACAGTTAAAGAACGATACGAATTTTTGCACTCACAAAGTACTGATTTGAAAAAAACCCTTAAATCTTTGAATAAAGTTATTGGTGAATTAAATCAAAAAATTAAACAAGGATTTGCTACTAATTTTAATAAAATTAATACTGAATTTGACCGATACTTTAAAACTATTTTTGGTGGCGGCAGTTGTAAAATAGTGTTTCAAGAAGCTTCTGTCACCCTTCCCTCTTCTGTCATTCCTCAGAATAAAGAGGAAAAAGGGGAGGGAGACGATGAAGAAGATGCTGAACCCGAAACTGCAGTTGCAGGCATTGATATCTTTGCAACACCCCCGGAGAAAAAAATAAAAAGCATAGAAATGCTCTCAGGAGGAGAAAAGGCGCTTACTTCACTTGCCCTAATCTGCGCCATCATCTCAATTAACAAACCGCCGTTTGTCGTATTGGATGAAGTTGATGCCGCGCTTGATCAAGAAAATTCATCTCGATTCGCCAAAATATTAAAAGAACTGCAAAAGCACTCTCAGTTTATTATTATCACCCATAACCAACAAACCATTGAAATTGCTGATATTTTATATGGCGTCTCTATGGGCAAAGATGGCATCTCAAAACTCATATCATTAAAACTAGAAGAATAACTCTCCATTCTCATCCCACTTTCCCGGCCTGCGGCCTCGGGATGACAAGGAAAAAAATTGTCATTCCTAGCGGAGCAAAGAACCTCGCAAAAGCTAAAACCAAAAACCCTCACCAGAGGTTTTTTGTTTACCCTAAATCTGAGCTCTTTAATCCCGTGCTGAAGGAATTAAAACTTGACCTAAATTATCAAAATCTTCTAAAATCAAGCCCGTGCCCCGAATAATTGAGGTGAGTGGATCATCAGCAATGTAAACTGGAATATTAATTTTTTTGCGAATCAATTTATCAAATCCTTTAAGGAGCGCGCCGCCGCCGGAAAGTATCACGCCTCGCTCATAAATATCAGAGACAAGTTCGGGCGGTGTTGCCTCAATCGTATCATGAATTGCCTCAATAATGGTTTTGAACAGCGGCATAATTGATTCTCGCACCTGACTATCGTTAATAACGATTTCTTTTGGCAAGCCGCTAATTAAATCTCTTCCCTTTACCTTCATTTCTTGCGGCTTATCACCTGCATGTGCAGAGCCAATCGTTACTTTTATTTTTTCCGCAGTTTGATCACCGAGCAGAATTCCAAACTTTTCCCGCGCATAACTCATAATATTTTTATTCAACGATTCCCCTCCAATTTTTAATGATTTCCACGAAACAATACCATTTAATGATATAACCGCGACTTCACTTAAGCCGCCGCCCAATTCAACAATCAAATTGCCAATAGAATCTTGAATTGGCAAACGCGCACCAATTGCTGCCGCCATAGGGCGTTCAGCTAAAAACGCTTCACGTGCACCAGCCTGTAAAATCACGTCTTCTAATGACTTTTGCTCAACCTCGGTAACGCCTAAAGGAACCGAGGCAACAACGCGCGGGCGCGGCACCAGGGTAAACGTATCACGGTGTACTTTTTCAAAAATACTCTTAAGCATTTTTTCTGATACTTCAAAATCTGAAATAATACCATGACTTAACGGACTTACTACTAAAATATGAGCCGGCGCCTTGCCTCTCATCTTCAACGCATCATTCCCAATCGCAATGATCTGATCATTTCTGGTATTGATTGCTACCACTGACGCTTCGCTCATCACCATGCCTCTCCCACGAATATATACCCGCACATTAGTAGTGCCTAAATCAATACCAATATCTTTTGAAAATAAACCGTATAATTTTTTAAACATAGTTACATTTTATCTAATAATTGCAAACGTGTAAACAATTTTGTGGTTTTTTTATCTCGTTCTTTATATTCTATCTTATTTTTTGTTTTTTTACTTATTACCAGTCGAATTGGTATTCCAATTAAATCAGCATCTTTAAACTTAACCCCTGCAGACTCATCTCTATCATCAAAAAGCACATCTTTTCCCGCTTTTTTAAGAGCGGTATATATTTCTTGTACAAATTTTTTTACTTTTTTATCTTCTAAATCAAGTCCGGTAAGATGAATATCAAATGGCGCAACAGATTGCGGCCATATAATCCCGTCTTTATCATGGCGTGCCTCAACAATGGTTGCCATCAGGCGCTGTAATCCTATGCCATAGCAACCCATAATAATAGATTTTTTTGCCCCATTTTTGTTTGTAAAAAATGCCTGCATTTTATGACTATATGTTGTGCCAAGTTTAAATGTATGCCCAGCTTCAATAGTCCTATATTGTTTAAGCGCTTTCCTACACTGTGGGCACGTAGACTTCTTTACAACTTCGACATTTGCAGCCCAGCCGCATGATCTACACAAAACAATTTTATCCTCGCCAGAATCAGCTAAAATCATAAACTCGTGTGATTCGCTTCCGCCAATAGATCCGCTTGATGCCTTGACAACCACGACCTCAAGCCCGCATCTCTTATAAATAGTGGTATAGGCGGTAACTACTTTTTTATAATACGTATCTAAATCTTTTTCACTTGCGTGAAAACTATATAAATCTTTCATCACAAACTCGCGTGTACGCAACAAACCCCCTGTTGGACGCATTTCATTCCGAAACTTATTTTGAATCTGATACACTGCTTTTGGCAAATCTTTGTATGATTCAATATACAAGCGTGCAAGTTCAGTAATCACTTCCTCGTGTGTAGATCCCAGTCCTAACCATTTGCCGTGCCGATCTTTTAATTTGAACAATGGTGGATCTATGGTTTCCCACCGATCAGTTTCTTGCCATAATTCTTTTGGCTGAAGCGTAGGTAAATATACTTCTTGGCCGCCAATCACATTCATTTCCTCACGGATAATATTCTCAATTCTTCTATATACACGCAAACCAAGCGGCAACAATGACCATACTCCACTCGTCAACTGACGAATAAATCCAGCGCGAACCAAAAATCTATGACTTACCGTAACTGCATCTTTTGGATCTTTGCGCAAAGTTTTAGTAAAAAGTTGTGATTGATTCACGTATATTCAATTAAAACAATTTAATTATTTCTCGAAACGTAATGATTAACAAAACAAATACTAAAATATAAAAGCCTATACTAATGATAACTGTTTCTGTTTGATGCTTCAATCGCTTGCCTCGAATCCCTTCAATTGCCGCAAGTAAAACGCGCGATCCATCAAGCGCAGGAAAGGGTATCATTTGAAATACACCAATCGCGACAGATAAAAATGCAACAAATTGCAAAAAGTATATATATCCCACGCGCGCCATCTCTGCGGTCATTACCGTAATCCCCACCGGCCCAAAAAAACCACCAATTACTTTCTGCTGTGTCACTAATGTTTTAACAATTAACCATAGGCCGTAAAATAATCGATCAATCAACAAAAATGTAGATTTAACCCCTAACCAAAGCGCTTGATGTAAAGGATATGATGCTATTACTGAATGTGATAGAGAAACGCCAATAACGCCACGGTCTGTATCTTGTTCTCTTTGGTCAGTCCCCAAGGCTTCATCCAACGGCGTTGGTGCAAATACTTCGCCATACGAAAAAACATCAACGTCATATATTTGTGTTTCTTCCCTGCGCTTTATCTCTACCGCGACCTTTTCGCCCGCTCGTGCGCCAACGTGCGCTTGAAGCTCTTCTATAGAATCAAAATAGTTCCCATCAATACTGATAATAATATCACCGATTTTTAATCCTGCTTGTTGCGCCGGAGAATTGTCTGCAACCAACCCAATTTGAATACCAATTTTTGCCACCACGGTGGCATTTTTTTCTAATGCATCACTATCTTGGGGAATACCAGAAAAATATAAAAAAGAAAAAATAACCATGGCAAACACAATATTTAACCCCGAACCAGCAATCCCTACCAATGCTTTTTTCCACCATGATTGAACAAAAAAACTATCTTTACTGGTGTCCCCGCCTAATTCTCCTTTTAACTTATTAAACCCGCCAAATGGAATCCAGTTAATAGAATAAATCGTTTTTTCTTTGGCTTCTTGAGGTATACGCTTTCCCCAAAAAAATTTAAGTCGATTACCTTTTTTTATAACACCTGCCATACGCGGCGGATAGCCAAACCCAAACTCTTGCACACGCATACCTAAACTCTTCGCCACCACAAAGTGGCCCAACTCATGAAAAAAAACTAAAACACTTAAGCCAATAATCGCAAGAATAATAAACATATGCTAAGTCCCCATTATTTCTTTTTCTTTTCGCTCTCCAATTGATTTAATCTCATCTTGTTTTTCACTGGAGAGCTTATCAAGATCTTCAAATAAACGGTACTTATCATCTTGGGTTACTTCTTTATCCCGTTCTGCTTTTACAATGCTTTCGCGTACCTTATCGCGAACCGATCGCAAAGACGTTCGCGCATTCTCCAATTTCGAATGCAACACCTTAACTAAATTCTTTCTGCTCTCCTCATTTAAAGCTGGTAAATTTAAGCGAATAATGCCATCGTCGTCAACGTGGGGTGCAGTTCCTAAATTCCCAGAAGAAAGCGCAATTTCAATGCTTTTGACAATATTTTTGTCCCAGGGCTGAATTACAATACTACGAGGCTCTGGTACACTCAATGCTGCTAATTGCTCAAGCGGGGTCTTTGTGCCATATGCCTCTACTAATATATGCGCAACCAAATCAGTATTTGCTCTCCCCGTTCTAATCGAAGATAGATCCTTTTTCAAAAAAGTAATTACTTTATTAAATTCCTCCTTATGTGATTCTACTATATCCATAAGCGCTTACGCTAAAATAAAAAATAAAAGATTAAAGATAAAAAATACTTTTTCACTATGTCTCGCTGTTTATATCTCAACATCTATCATAAAATTTTTACGTTTTTACGTTTTTATTTTTGATATTTGATTTTTAATTTTTGATTTTATTCTCCTACTCCTATATATAAAATATTAGAATTAAGAGGATCAACTAATAATGCTTTTGGTTTGTTATTAAACGGCAAGGACCGGATTATCCAATTTTCTCCCCCGTCAACTGACCTATATAACGTAGTGGCAGTACTATAGTAGAGTATATCTGAATCCTGGGGATCAAGCGCAACTGTATATACTTTGAGCCGAGAACCAGGAATCAACAACGTATACTCTTTCCAGCTCTCACCGCCATTTTCAGATCTAAATAAACCTTGACTACTTAGACTAATAAGTGTGTTCTCTGTATTGACATCAAATGCTAATGCTGTTGCACCTTGTAATCCATTATTTATTAGTTTCCACGTTGTGCCCACATCATTGGATTGAAAAATCCCTTGATTATTTGATACAATATAAAGGGTTTGATTATCAAATGGAGAAATCGCAATTTGTATCACCCTGTCTCTTGTATCATAAAAGAATTGCCAGCTCATCCCATTGTCTTCACTTTTAATAATACGGCCATCTGATAACCCGGCATAGATCCTATGAGAATCCAAAGAATCAATAATCAAGGCGCTCATCTCTACTCCGTCCATGCCATCAATATATATCAATTCCCAATTTCGATTTGCATCAACTGTCTTAAATATAGAATTATCAACTGCAATATATACAATGTGTTTGGCGAGCGGATCTACTGAAATGGCATTAATCGCTCCCTGATCAAGATTACGTATACGCTCCCATGTCCTCGCAGCATCAAAGCTAACAAATGCACCATTTTTTTGTGTGCCAAGATATAACGTATTACTATCTTGCGGATCAAACACCATTGCGGTTATATTTGTGTCAGATAAAACATTTATCTCCTCTGGCAAGCGCAACAATTGTACTTTTTGCTCCCATGTATCACCAGAATCTACTGATTTATATACCCCGCCGCCATCAACGCCCGGTGATGTACTAATTCTAATACACCCGGTTGCAAT
Source organism: Patescibacteria group bacterium AH-259-L07 (assembly GCA_027718005.1). Classification (GTDB taxonomy): domain Bacteria; phylum Patescibacteriota; class Patescibacteriia; order UBA2591; family UBA6264; genus JALLOO01. The sequence continues at coordinate 7,513 of JALLOP010000066.1, forward strand.
TAAAGGAATAGAGAATAATATAAATGTTTTTAATTTAAACATAACTCATGTGTATCATTAAATTCTCTAATGCCATTTTTGTATTAACATTATAGCGCAAATACTGCTGTGTTTCGAGTACACGGTATGCCATGTTCATCAATTGTTTAGATGTATAATGAGCCAATGATTCTGCCTTTGTATAGCCGCTCTCTGTTTTTGGTTCAACACCTAATTTTATATGAATTAAACTTTGAATCAACCCTAACAAGACGGCAAGTGTATTAATTTTTGAATTAAGCATAAATGGCACCAAGGCAAACCATGCTTCAAAATCATTGTTTAAAAAACATGAAATAAACGTATTCATGGTTTGTTTATATTCTTCTAACGAATTCTGGTTTTTATAAAACTCAATTGCCAATCCTGGTCGTCCGTTAGACAAATACAGTATATCCATTGCTTCTTTAGTGCGAATTCCAAATTTGTCTTTCAAAAATGTGATCAATTCAGCTTTCGGCGGGAGAGAAAATCGCAAAATCTGGCACCGCGAACGAACGGTTTCTAAAATAGTATAAAAACTTGAACTCGTAAGAATAATAACCGTATTTTTGGGTGCTTCTTCTAAAAATTTTAAAAAAGAATTTGCTGCAGCAGTGGTTACATTATGCGCATCTTCTACTATAGCCACCTTGTATTTGCCAGCTAATGGTTCTTGCGAGAACATGCGCGTCAAATTACGAATACGCTCAATACTAATTTTCTTACCTTCACTGGCAATATAATATACATCAGGGTGAATTTTTTTTAAAATTTGAACACAGGAATCACATTTTCCGCAGGCAAGAACATAGCCGCTCGCTAACACTCGCGAACTATGTTCTC